>JAICXZ010000461.1 GCA_025934475.1 Mucilaginibacter sp.
CTATTAATGAAGAGATGAAGCTGGCTGCAACCCACGCAATTGCCGGGCTGGCCAAGAAGGCCGTGCCAGAAGAGGTGAACCTTGCCTACAATACCCGTAACCTCAAATTCGGTAAGGATTATATCATCCCTAAACCAATGGATCGTCGGCTTATTACTGAGGTCTCGTCGGCGGTGGCCAAAGCGGCTATTGAGTCAGGCGTCGCGCGTAAAACCATAACTGATTGGGATGCTTATGAGGAGCATTTACGCCTCAGCATCGGTGCCGACGACCGCATATTGCGCAATATAGCCAACAAGGCTAAGCAAAGTCCAAAACGGGTTGTATTTGCCGAAGCTGATAATTACAAAATACTCAAGGCTGCCCAGATCGTGCGCGAAGAATGTATTGCTACGCCGATATTGCTGGGTAACGTTTCCAGGATCCGGAATATCATTAAGCATAGCGACCTGGAGCTGGACGACGTAGAAATCATCGATCCGCGTGAAGAACCCGGCCGTTTTAACGAATATTTCGAATATCTCTACAATAAACGGCAGCGCCGCGGCGTTACGTCAAATGAGGCCAGGAAGATGCTCACCCAGCGAAATTATTTCGGCGCCTGTATGGTGCAGTTTGGTGATGCAGATGCCCTAATCTCGGGTCTGACCAAGGACTACGTGACCACGGTTAAACCGGCCCTGCAAGTGATCGGTACGCAGGAAGGTGTAAACCGGGTTGCAGGCATGTACATGATGCTGACCAAAAAAGGGCCGGTGTTTCTCGGTGATGCAACTGTTAACGTCGATCCTTCAATAGAAGAGCTGGTGGATATCACCGCGTTGATAAACCACTCGGTTGAGCAATTCAATATTAAACCTCGTATCGCAGTGCTATCCTATTCAAACTTCGGTTCCAACGACGGCGAAATTCCGTTTAAGACAAGGGAAGCTGTACGCCTGCTTCACGAGCGCTATCCGAATATACTGGTGGACGGCGAGGTACAGGCCAACTTCGCGCTGAACGCCAACCTGATGTCGGACAATTTTCCTTTTTCGATGCTGAATGGGGCGCCTGCTAACACACTGATTTTCCCGACGTTAGAATCGGGCAACATTGCTTATAAATTATTACAGGAAATAGGCGGCGCCGAAGCGGTTGGTCCGATATTGCTTGGGTTGAAAAAATCTGTCCACGTTTTGCAGTTGGACAGCTCAGTCAGGGAGATCGTCAACATGGTGACTATAGCCGTGGTTGATGCCCAGGAAAAGGCCGAAATTGAAACTTGGGGGGCTATTTCCCGTACACATTAACTAAACCATAAGGCAATTTATGTACGCTTATATCGATGGTAAACTGGCTTTTAAAAGCCCTTCATATGTTGTTATTGAAGCTGGCGGAGTTGGCTACCATATTAATATTTCACTCAACACTTATTCTAAGCTCGGCGATGCCGAACGCTGCAAGTTATTTACATGGCTGCATGTAAAGGAAGATGCACACACGCTATACGGTTTCGCCGATGAAGGAGAGCGCCGCCTGTTCCTGCACCTGATCTCAGTCTCGGGCGTCGGTGCTTCAACGGGACTAATGATGCTATCTGCAATAACTCCGGCCGAAATACAGGCTGCCATTGTTAAGGGCGATGTGCCCCTGATACAGCGTATCAAAGGTATTGGGCCCAAAACTGCGCAGCGTTTGGTATTGGAATTGCAAGATAAACTGAAAAAAGACGGACCTGACACGCTTATCGCTGTTCCTGCAAACAAAACGGTGAAAGATGAGGCATTATCTGCACTAGTGATGCTTGGATTCCCCAAAAACGCCGCAGAAAAGGTCCTTGACAAAGAGTTAAATAGAGATAGCGGTAATTTAACCGTAGAACAATTAATTAAATACGCACTAAAAAGTTTATAATTACGTAGGTTTTTACCCTCTTGAATCTTGATCCGGACTTTTATCATTAAAGCTGTACTTTTTACGTTGCTTTCGTTCCTGTTTTGCGGAATAGGAACGGCTTTAGCCCAGCAGCCCGGATCAACTACAGATACTTTAACAATTAAGGCTCCGTTCAACGGAAAAGAGTCAAGAGGCAACCAGTTACGCGAAGGCTACATGCTGCCCGATCCGCCAAACCTGGTAAAAACCGTCGAATACGATCCTGCAACTAATCAATATATTTTATACGAACGTGTAGGCAGTTTTCTCTATCGTCCGCCGCGATATCTCACTTTTGATGAATACCTTCAACTGGTGCAGCGGCAAAATTCTCGCGTTTATTTCCAGCAGCAGGCCGACAACTACGCTTATCAGTCGCAACAGGAGGGTTTTATACCGCAGATAAAAGTTCGTAGCCATACGTTCGAGCAGATGTTTGGCAGTTCGAACATCACGATCCGGCCGCAGGGCTCGGCTGAAATGATCATGGCCGGGCAGATCAATAGCAACCAGAACCCGTTGTTCAACACACAGCAGCGAAACCAGTTCAATTTCAATTTCAACGAGCGTATACAGATGAACGTGACAGGTTCTATCGGTGATAAATTGAAGATATCTACAAACTACAATACAGACGCGCAGTACCAGTTCGAGAACCAGATCAAGCTAGACTATACCGGTAATCCTGATGAGATAATCCAGAAGATAGAAGTAGGTACGGTAAGTTTCCCGCTAAACACCACACTCATTACCGGGACGCAGGCCTTGTTCGGTGTTAAAACCAAATTGAAATTCGGCAAGCTGAACGTTACGAGCATTTTCTCGCAGCAGCGTTCAAAATCGAAATCGATTACCATAACCAATGGCGCCCAGCAGGGTAATTTCAACTTTACGCCTGCCGATTATGAGGCCAACAGGCACTTCTTCCTGGCCCAATACTTTAGAGATAATTACAACAAGGCGCTGGCCAATATCCCGATCATCAGCTCGAATGCAACGGTAACCCGTATCGAGGTGTGGGTTACAAATCGAAACAACAGCATCACCGGGTCGCGCGATGTGCTGGCTTTCATGGACCTCGGCGAAAACAAGCCTTACAACAAAACGCTCGTTCAGGGGGGGCCTGGCTTTAGCGGTTTGCCTGCAGGCTTTTCTGGTCCCGGGTTTCCGCAACAATCAAATAGTTTGTTGCAGAATTTGCCAGCAGCAGCACGGCAGACTAATTCAAATGCAATCAATACCTATTTCCAGGCAACCGGCGCAAGCGACAACTATGCCAAACTGACCTATGCACGTAAGCTGACCGATAAGGAGTTTGTGCTGCATCCGCAATTGGGTTATATCTCGCTAAATTATCCGCTGAATAATGACGAAGTGCTGGCAGTAGCATATCAGTATACTGTTAATGGTCAAACTTTTCAGGTTGGTGAGTTCTCGACAGATGTGCCGGTTAATCCCAATACCCCGCAGGTGTTGTATGTAAAATTGCTGAAAAACACGTTGACCAAAACCAGTTTGCCTACCTGGAAGCTGATGATGAAAAACATCTATTCGACCGGTGCGTACCAGATCAGCCCGACCAATTTCAGGATGACAATCGCCAGGCTGGACGAGAGCTCGGATATCCAAAAGCCGATCATGGCGGATGGTATTCATACCAAAGGGAAATTGTGGATACAATTAACAGACCTCGATAACCTGGATGCGCAGAATGCCAAGCAGCCGGATGGTTATTTCGATTACCTCGAAGGTATTACGATCGACTCACAAAACGGGCGTATCATGTTCCCGGTATTGGAACCCTTCGGTTCCGATCTGGCTAAACAGTTCGACCCCGGCGAGCAGGACCTGATCAAGCGGTACATCTATCAACCAATTTATGACTCGACCAAAACGGTAGCCCAGCAATTTTTCCCGCAACTGAACAGGTATGTGATCAAAGGGACCTATAGCTCGCAGGGCGGTTCGGAATACCAGCTGAATGCGACTAATATTCCGCAAGGCTCGGTGGTGGTTACTGCCGGTGGCACCAAACTGGTTGAAGGGAACGATTATACAGTTGATTACAGTACGGGCAAGATCAGGATCGTTAATCAATCGCTGCTTTCATCCGGTCAGCCGATAA
>JAICXZ010000528.1 GCA_025934475.1 Mucilaginibacter sp.
CAACGTGAACGAAGCGTATTTAATGAGCAAAACATACGCTAAGCTTCGTGAGGTAACTATCGCCTATGCTTTCCCGAAAAAATGGCTGCAGAAGACATTTATCAACAGTGCTTCTGCATCAATTTACGGCCGCAACCTGCTGTATTTCTACAAGGATCCGAAATTTAAGGATGTTGACCTTGACCAGTACGCCAACAGCCGTACCAGCCTCACCGGCTTGCAGTCACCTTCGGTTCGCAGCTATGGCATTAACGTAAAACTTTCATTCTAATCGAAAATGAATATGAAAAAGATATTTAAATTTTATTTACTGCCGGCGCTGTTAATGCTGTCGGCAAGCAGTTGCACTAAGAGTTTCGAGGACCTTACTCAAAATAAAAACGTGCCAACGAGCGTACCTGCATCGCTGTTGTTTAATGGTGTATTGAACAACATGGTCGACTTTCCTGATGGCGAAGACGAAATATGGTGCCAATATTATATCTACAATTACAATTACTACGGCAACAACCAATACAACTTTGGCCCTGGCGACAATTATTATACAACATTGAAAAACGTATTGGCTATGGAAAACCAGGCAACCGCTACTGGTGGTTCAGCTATTAATCCATACGAAGCTTTGGGCAAGTTTTTCAGGGCATACTTTTTCAGCAAAATGAGCCTGGAAGAAGGTGATATACCGATGACCGAGGCTTTACAAGGACTTAAAAATCTGACCCCTAAATATGATACGCAAAAAGCGGTCATGATCCAATGTTTGGCGTGGCTTGAGAGCGCTAACTCGGATATAAGCCAGTTAATAGCCAATCCATCTGTCGGTGGTACGGGTTTGGGTGCAACATTAGGAGGTGATATATTTTACGCAAATAGTTTAACACAATGGCAAAAAGCGGTAAATGCCTTTCATATTCGCCTGCTGCTGGAGCTTAGCAAAGTTTCTTCGGATGCCGACTTGAATGTACCGGGTCAATTTGCAGCTATTGTTAACAATCCGGCCAAGTATCCATTGATGGGCGGCTCGTCCGACAACCTGCAATATGTATTCGTTACTCCCAGCAACTATTATCCACAAAACCCAACCAACTTTGGGCAGAATGGCTCAAGGCAAAACTCATCGCAAACTTATATCAAGTTGCTAACTACCTTCCAGGATCCACGTGTATATGTGGTTGCTGAGCCTGCCCGTCACCTGGTTGATGACCTGCATCAAAGCCCTACTGCATTTAGCTCGTTCGTTGGCGCTGATCCCGGAGAGGATTTAGGCCAGATGTATGCTGAGGCGGGTCTTCAGTATTATTCGTTCATCAACAGAAAACACTATTACTCAACCCTTACAGGTGAACCAAGCATCCAAATCGGCTATCCAGAACAAGAATTTGAAATTGCTGAGGGTATTAATCGCGGCTGGGCTACCGGCAGCGCCGAGGCTCATTACATCAATGGTATCCAGGCTTCATGGGCTTACTATGGCATCCCCTCTACAGGCTCGTTCACAGCATATTTCTACCGCCCTGGTTCATCCGATGTAAAAAGCATCACGAATTACGACACCTATACCATTAACACAGTCTGGTCAACATATTATGCACAGCCTGCCATTCAATATGCAGGCGGCGCCACCGGTCTCACCCAAATCTTGCAGCAAAAGTACCTTGCATTATTCCGCCATTCGGGTTTGGAATCGTATTTCACTTATCGCAGAACAGGCGTACCTAACTTTACCGTAGGCCCGGGTACTGCCAATGGTCAGCGCATAGCGTGGCGCTTCCAATATCCAACAAGCGAGCGTACCGCCAATACGACAAACTATAATGCCGCGCTGAAAAGTCAGTACGGTGGTAATGATGATATCAACGGGGTAATGTGGGTACTGAAATAACAGCAATCTAAATCTACTAATAACATATACCTTTAAATTAAATTTCGGCAAGGCGGGCAATATGTCCCGCCTTTGCTTGTTGACTAGGATTCTTAGGATCGGAGGATGGTAGGATAACCTACGTGCTTACTTTCTAAATCTTTTCTTTTTTATTGCCTGTCACACATCGTAACTTTGATTCGTAATATCTGTAAACCCTTCAAAATGAGAACTGGAAGAATCCCTTTAGCGCTCATAATTTACAGCATTGCAATTTCATCATGCAAAACCAGTCCGCCTTCGAGCAAATGCGGACCATGTCCTGAATATGCCATGGTGTTTCCAGCCGTTGATGTGAGAATCGTGGATAAAGGCACCGGCGCTGATCTGTTTTTATCGCCCGGCTCGCCCTATAAAATCAGTGACCTGAAAATAAGCAGTACCTATACCGAAAACCCGGTTAACTTTACTGTGGACAGCTCACAGAACAACAACCGGTTTCTGCGTTTATATGCCTTTCCCTCGCAAACTTTTACCCTTAAACTGGCAAGCCTTACCGCCGATAATCTGCAGGTCGTTTTGAAAACTGATTCGCCCAAATGTTGTCCTTTTATTAAACTGGACAGGGTGTTGCTGAATGACAGTACTATATGCAATCCCTGCAATTTTGGGCAGATGGTTGTCTCCAAAAAATAACGAAGGCTTATATAGTAACCGGTTTCGTTACATGCACCCTTCAAAGGTGATTCCTACATATTTATTTAATTGGATGAGAGGCGAATCTGCGATACATTTGGTTTACAGAGCTCCGTGCTAACCACTTGCCTTTATGCTAAGATTCTCCTTTATTGTTGTTATGCTTTTATGGGTTGTTGGCGCCCGGCTCCAAGCCGCTGTGTTTCATGGATCGCCTGCCCATACAGGAATCTACTCCAGTACCCATAGTTCAATAGGAAATCTGAAATGGAAGTTCTATACAGGTAATAAGATTGTATCTTCTCCTGCGGCGTCCGGTGATATGGTTTACTTCGGCTGCGAGGACCATAGCTTGTATGCCGTGAATAAACATTCGGGTAAACTGGTTTGGAAATTCGTTACCGGTGGCGCAGTATCTTCATCGCCCGCCGTTTATAAAAATGCCGTTTATTTTGGCAGCTATGATGGTTACTATTATGCTGTTAACACTACCACCGGCAAACTGGCTTGGAAATTTAAAACCGGCGGCGAAAAACGTGTTGGTTCCAAATCACTTTGGACCATGAAACCCAAGGATATATATATGGAAGATCCGTTTGATTTTTTCCTGTCATCACCTGTGATAGGTACTGAAAGCAAAAATCCCATTGTTTATTTTGGCAGCAGCGATGGAAATCTGTACGCCGTTGATGCCGGTACCGGTGAGAAAAAATGGTCTTATCAAACAGATGGACTTATCCACTCAAGTCCTGCTTTGTATGACGGCAAGGTTTATTTTGGCAGCTGGGACAGGTATTTGTATGCTCTTGATGCTACGACTGGAAAACTGGCGTGGAAGTTCCAGACTCGCGATCAGCCGGGTTACCATTTGCTCGAGGGGATACAATCGTCCCCGGCTTGTACTGGCGGGGTGGTTTACTTTGGCTGCAGAGACGGCTTTTTCTATGCGCTGAATGCCAAAACCGGCAAATTGGCATGGAAATATGACGCCAAAGGTTCATGGGTGCTGACAACACCGGCCATAAAAGACGGGACCGTGTATTTTGGCACCCCGGACACATTCCTGTTCGTGGCGCTCGACGCAAAAACCGGAAAAGAGAAATTCGCTTACAAAAC
>JAICXZ010000721.1 GCA_025934475.1 Mucilaginibacter sp.
AAGGGATAGAAAAGGACACATTCAAAACATTTAAACACCTTCGCAGAACCCGGCATACACACAATCCGGTTGACGATGCAAAAGGAAATGCTGAAGCATTATTAACAATGAAGCAGGATTACGGGCTGAAGATTAAATTTTGACCTATTAATATTGTCCAATTGAGAGCAACACTAGCGTACACGCATATTCCGTCTCAATCCCCTTCTCATTAGCCATGCGGCGCAACTCCGAATTTTCGGTGCCAGGATTAAAGATGATGCGTTTTGGATTGGTCTCCAATATATAATCATACAGCCGCTGCTGGTTTTGCGGCCCTACATATAAGGTAATCGTGTCGATATCGTGATGAATGGTTTCCGGCTTCTCGATGGGCACGCCAGCTACTTCGCCGGTTCGCAGACCCACATTAACTATGCTGTGCCCGCTGCGCACCAGCCGGTTGGCGGCAAGGTTGGCGTATCGGCCCTCGGTAGGCGTTGCGCCCAGCACGAGTGTTTTCTTATTATCCATTTATTATCCTATTCAAAATAGCGATCTGCCCCGAGTGGTATATGTGATGCTGTATCAAACCGTTCACCAGTTGCTCGTTGGTAACACCTGTACCTAAGCCTGGTTCACGCTTGTCATTCATCAGTTCGCTCCACTTTTCCTCCGTGAAATTGCTGATCGCACCCGACAAATTTACGTTGACTAGCTTGAGATCATTAACATAATTGTGCCATTTTTGTTCCTCAGGCGCGCCGGTATCGGGCCAGTTGCCGCTTAGCGGCAGGCTTGCTTCTTTACCATTTAAGCGATCTAATACCTCTTCCGTCCAACTTAGCATGTGCAATACAATTTCGGCGATGTTGTGTGCCGCGCCCATTGGTTTTTCAAAAGCTGCTTCGAAACTTACATTTTCGATGATGGAGTAAACGCTGTCGCCGTACCATGGGTCGCCGGAGAGGATGTTTTGGAGTTCGTGCTGGAGTTTTTCGGAGGTTGTCATAGGATGTATTTGTCTGAATCAGAATTTACAGAATTACTAAATTTTCAGAATTCCGTCCATTCTTAAATTCTGAAAATTCTGATTCAGACAATCTTTGCCGCCCCTACCGCGCAATTAATCCCATCTATCGCCGCCGAAATAATACCGCCTGCATACCCAGCCCCTTCACCACACGGAAACAGTCCTGTAACCTGCGGATGCTGCAGGGTTTCTTTATCTCTTGGAATCTTCACCGGCGATGACGTTCTAGACTCTACGCCCACCAATATTGCCTCGTTGGTATAGTAACCTTTCATCTTCTGACCAAAAACCGGCAAGGCTTTACGCAATCTGCCGGCGATCCAGTTCGGTAAAACTTCTTTTAAAGCTACGCTTTTTGTGCCGGGGAGATAGGAGTTTTTGGGAAGATCTATTGAAATTCGGCCTTCAACAAAATCCACCATCCGTTGTGCAGGCGCAACCAGGTTTCCCCCGCCTGCTGTAAATGCGACTTGTTCTATCTGTCTCTGAAAATTTAATAATTTGAATGGATCGTTATCATCGCCCTTAACATCTTCAAAATTGATTTGCACCACTGTTCCCGAATTAGCATAAGGGTTATTCCGTTTTGACGGGCTCCAGCCATTCACCACTATTTCCTGATCCTCAGTTGCACATGGAGCGATGATGCCACCCGGACACATGCAAAAGGAGAATACACCACGACCGTCTACCTGTTCCACCAAACTATAATAAGATGGTGGCAAAAACTCGCCGCGGTTTTCGCAATGATATTGTGCCCGGTCAATGATCTCCTGCGGATGCTCGATCCTTACTCCTAAAGCAAACGGCTTTGCCTCGATCAAAATGTTTTGCCGGTGCAGCATTTCGAAAATATCCCGCGCCGAATGACCCGTTGCCAGGATAACAGCATCAGCTTTCCATGTTTCGCCATAGCCGGTTTTGACGCCTTTTATCTTACCAAACTCGACGATCAGTTCCGTTACTTTGGTATCGAAATGAACTTCACCGCCGGCATTTTGTATCATTTCGCGTATCTCAGTAATAATTCCGGGTAATTTATTGGTGCCAATATGTGGTCGGGCATCGATCAAAATATCTTCGGAGGCTCCATGCGCCACGAAAGCTTTGAGCACTTGATTCACATCACCCCGTTTGGTTGAACGGGTGTATAGCTTGCCATCTGAATAAGTTCCGGCGCCGCCCTCGCCAAAACAATAGTTGGATTCGGGATTAACCAGGCCCTGTTTATTGATATTGGCCAGATCGCGGCGGCGTTGTTTTACGTCTTTACCGCGCTCCAGGATGATTGGCTTTAGTCCTGATTCAAGACATTGCAAGGCAGCAAATAATCCTGCAGGACCGGCACCTATAATAATAACCGGCTTCGCATCCCTAACATTGGGATATTGAATGGCATAGCTTTCGGGAATATATGGCTCATTAATAAAAGCCCGAACCTGCATCCGATACAACACCTTACGACCACGCGCATCGATAGAGCGCTTTAGAATTTTTAAGCCTGTGATTTGACTCGGGGATATATTTAAGGCTGAAGCGGCAAGCCGTTTTAAAATAGCTTCATCCTCATGCTGCTCTGGCTGGCAGACAATTTCGGTTTCTTTAGTCATACGTTTTGCCCGGTTTTTATCCGGGATGGTGCAAAGGTAGTTATTCAAAATTTAACGACCTTTTAT
>JAICXZ010000730.1 GCA_025934475.1 Mucilaginibacter sp.
GAACATCTGCAGCATGAAATAGCCAACGAAATGGCCAAAGATAAAAAGATGTGGGTGGAGTTTATGATGCGCTATGAACTGGGGCTTGAAAAACCCCAGGCTAATCGCGCTACCCAAAGCGCCGTTACTATTGGCCTTTCGTACATTGTGGGGGGTATTATCCCGCTTTCGCCTTATTTTTTTGTTGCTAACTCGCAAGAAGCGCTTTATTATTCATGCGCTATAACATTAGTTTGCCTTTTTGTATTCGGGTTTTTCAAAAGCAAGGTAACCGGGCAACCTGCAGTAAGTGGCGCCTTCAAAGTGCTGTTCATAGGCGCGCTGGCAGCAGCAGCAGCATTTATTATCGCCAAATGGGTGAGCGGAGGCAGTTTATAAAAGAAAAACTTTACACCTCCGCCAAATACTTATGCACAAAGCTGATAGCCATTGAGCCTTCACCCACAGCAGAAGCGACACGGTTCATTGCTCCGGAACGCACATCACCCGCGGCAAAAATACCGGCGCAACTGGTTTCCAGTAAAAACGGATCGCGCTTTAGCTTCCATATTTTCTTGAAATCGTCGTATCCCTGCAGGTCGCGGCCGGTTTCGATGAACTCTTTATCGTCTTTAATGATGTCGAGATGGATCCAGTCGGTGTACGGCTTGGCGCCGATAAAAATATAAAGGGCGCTGGCAGGGTGCGAACTTTGTTCTCCGGTTTTGCAGTTTGCCAATACCAGTTCTTCAAGATAGTTGCCACCTTTGGCCTCAATAACCTCCGTAAATGGGATCACGTGGATATTTGCTGTCTGGTCAATCTGTGCAATGAGATAGGCCGACATCGTCGCGGTCAAATCCTCCCGACGAATCACAATATTCACTTTATTGGCAAACTTCGATAAGTACATCGCGGCTTGTCCGGCCGAGTTGCCTCCACCGATGATGAATACATCCTTCCCCTTGCACGCGCTGGCTTCGGTTGTGGCAGCACCGTAATAAATGCCCGCGCCGGTAAAGTTTTCGACACCCTTTACTTCCAGCTTGCGATAATCGACCCCTGTGGTGATTACTACTGCACGGCTCATGATAACAGGACCGTCATCAAGGATGATCTTTTTGTAGCCATCCTTTTGCTTGATCTCTTTTACCGAATGCGGCGACAGAAATTCGGCTCCCAAACGCGTAGCCTGGCTAATAGCACGGCGTGTCAAATCGGCTCCGCTTAATCCGGCCGGGAAGCCAAGATAATTCTCAATACGTGAACTGGTCCCAGCTTGTCCGCCCGGTGCCCGGCGCTCTATCAACAAAGTCTTTAACCCTTCGGATGAGCCGTAAACGGCAGCAGCCAGACCCGCCGGGCCGGCACCAATGATGGTTACGTCGTAAATTTCATTCGTTATTTGCGGACTTAACCCGGCTTTATCGGCAATTTGGCGAATAGTGGGTCTGCAGGCGCAATTGCCATCTTCGTAAATGATTACCGGCAAATCGCTGACGGTCATATGGTTTACTTCGAGCAGGGTTTGGGCATCCGGGTTATTTTCAATGTCAAACCATTTATAAGGGATAAGATTTCCAGCCAGGTAGTCCTTAATTTCGTGCGATTTTGGATTGAATTGATAACCTATTACTTTAATGCCCTTAAAATCAGGTGTATAATGGCTTTGCCAGTCGTCGAGCAGATCGCTGATCACCGGGTAAAGCTTTTCTTCAGGCGGATTCCAGGGTTTGGTAAGGTAATAATCCAGTTGCACAACATTGATAGCCTTGATAGCGGCTTCGGTATCCGAATACGCGGTAAGCAATACCCGCTTGGCATCCGGGTAAAATTTGATGGCCTTTTGCAGAAAATCAACCCCTTCCATTTCGGGCATGCGCTGGTCCACCACGAACATGGCGACGGTATCACCGCTGTTTTTCATATCGGTGAGCGCTTCCAGTGCCTCATTGGCCGAGGTGGTGCTGATAATTTTGTAATCGGAATTGTATTGTGTTTTCAGGTCGCGGCTTATGGCGCGCGATACCTGCGGATCGTCGTCTATTGAAAATATGATGGGCTTGTTCATTCTGGTAGTTGATTTAGTTGGATTGAGTTGATTAAGTTGATTGGGTTAGATTGAGTTGATTAAGTTAAATCGCTGCAACTTAATCAACCACTTAACTTATTCAACCCACTCAACCATTAATAGGGATACACACTACAAACTCGGTGCGTCCCGGTTCCGAATTTACTTTGACCGAGCCACGGTGCTGGTCCACCACAATGCGGTGCACCATCTCCAGGCCCATGCCTGTTCCTTTTCCTATCTCTTTTGTTGTAAAGAACGGTTCGAAGATGCGCGAAGCTATTTCTTCGGGTATTCCCGGGCCGTTATCTATGATGCTCACTTTGGCAAATTCCCTGTCGCGCTGTGTTTTGATGGTCAGCGTGGCATCGGGTACTCCTTCTAATGCGTCAATGGCATTGTCGATGAGGTTGGTCCAAACCTGGTTCAGCTCGCCGATCAATATTTTAACCGGAGGCAACGTCAGATCAAGCTCCTTAACCACCTTAATGCCTTGTTTCTTCACGCGGTAGCCTAGCATAGCAAACGTATTTTTGATGCCCGTATGTATATCCACATACTGCTTGTCCTGTCCGCGGTC
>JAICXZ010000499.1 GCA_025934475.1 Mucilaginibacter sp.
GATTGTGGAATCTGATAATGCCCAGATATTGAGTTCTTACGTACGCACTTTCCCCGATTCGACCAGGATGGAAGTTACGTTAAAGGTAAATAAGCTGGATATCTCAGGTATCGTTGCCAGTTTCGCACGGTATGAATATAATGTCAAGGCCACCTTCAATCATAATGACGACGATGACGGCTCCAAAGACCGTTACGATTCGTTGATGAACTATCTGAACGTGTAATTAGTTCTTAGTTCATGACTCATAGTTCGAGGAATCATTTATTTTTGCACTACTTTCAAGTGACCCGGCAACTGCCATGAACTATTAACCATGACCAAGAAAAAATGAAGGTAGCAATTTACGGCAGGCCATTTAACGATCCGGCGGTAATACCCCATGTTCAGCAGGTTTTTGATAATTTGGCCCAGCACGGTGCCGAAATATATGTCCATCGCCTGTTGTACGACTTCCTTGATGGCAAAATAGCAAATGTAAAATACGAAGTGCTGCCAGGCGACGGTTTCATTCGCAAAAATATCGATGTTTTCTTCACCCTTGGCGGGGATGGTACCCTGCTTGATATGGTTGCTATGATATGCGATACCGGTATTCCGGTAATAGGTATCAATTTCGGCCGGCTTGGATTCCTGGCGAGCGTCAACAAAAACGATATCCCCGCGGCCATATTTGCGGTAATGAATAAAGATTACGCGATTGACGAGCGTGAGCTGCTGCAAATAGAATCAGAAGAAAAAATATTCGGTCAGGATAATTTCGCACTAAATGATATCACTTTCCATAAGCGAGATGATGCGGCGATGATCACGATACATGCCTTCCTTGATGACGAGTTCCTGAACTCGTACTGGGGTGATGGCATTATCGTATCCACGTCCACAGGTTCAACAGCCTATTCGTTAAGCTGCGGTGGCCCTATCATTTTTCCGGCGTCAAATAGCATCGCCATCACCCCGATATCGCCACATAACCTTAACGTGCGCCCTATCGTATTACCCGACAGCAGTAAACTTACCTTTGAGGTAGAAGTGCGGAGCGCTAATTACCTGGTTTCGTGCGACTCGCGCACAGCGATTGCTGAAAAAAGGATGCGGTTTCATATTCGCAAAGCGGACTTTAAACTTAACCTGATCCGTTTGAATAATGAAAGCTATTTATCCACGTTAAGGAACAAGTTGTTGTGGGGATTGGATGCCCGCAACTATTAATTTTGATAAATGCCCAAATTTGTAATCTTTTTACTCCTTTTCTTTTTGTCGTTTAATTTGCAGGCACAAACCTGGGATTTAGGCGGTTCTGTTGGAGCAGCAGGCTACATGGGCGATCTCAATCCTAATAACCCATTACAGGTAAGCGGCATTTCTTTCGGGATTTTTGGAGCCCGTAATTTCGATGGTTATTGGTCATTAAAGCTAAAATATACTTTTGGACAGATTGCGGCAGCGGATAGTACCTCGTCAAATCCGCAATTAAGGCAGCGTAATCTAAGCTTCAGGAATACCTTGAATGAACTAAGCTTGTTAACCGAATTCAACTTTTTTAAATATATACCCGAAGTAGGGCAAAACCGCTTCACGCCATTTGTTTATGTGGGACTTGGGGCTGTAGCCTATAACCCGCAAACCAGGTACGATGGTCATATTTACGATCTGCGACCCCTGAAAACGGAGGGAGAATCCAAACCTTATTCAAGTGTTGCATTTTCAATTCCTTACGGTGTGGGATTTAAATACAACTTCTCGGGTAAATGGAATTTTATTGCCGATATAGGCTACCGCAACCCCTCAACCGACTACCTGGACGATGTTTCAGGCAACTATCCTAAAAAATCCCAATTAACAACACCGCTCGCACAAGCGCTTTCCGACCGCTCAGGGGAGGAGACCGGCGTTTACGTCGGCTCGGCAGGTACCCAACGCGGTGATGCGCGTCCACACGATACCTACATGTTTTTCAGTCTTTCTGTCTCCTTTACTTTCATAAGTTCGAAGTGTTATTATTAGAGACTAGAGATTGGAGATTAGTAATGACAGATATAATGAAGAGGTATGGCCTAATCTCTAATCTTCAGTCTCTAATCTCTGGAAAAACATGTTCACGAAAACAGGGGGTTTTGCATCGATTTTGCAGCCAATGAATTTTTGAGACACTGTTTATCAGTTGTTTATAAAAAATAAGCCCGTGGCAGGCGCGCACGCATGAACACATAGTGTATCGGGTTGCATAGTTGATGGTTAATAACTCATAGTTATTTTGGGCTGGTGCCAATCCCCGAATCTCTAATCTCCAGTCTCTAATCTCTGACTCTTACTGACGAATGCGTCCTAAAAAGTGATTTTGCCATATTTTATAGAACTTTTGCAATAAAAAATAAAGTTTTTCAGAAAAATATTTTGTTTAATACAATATTGTACAAATATAATTCGTTTTTCTATTGTATTTGTTTTAATTAAATATGTGGGTTTTGCAAGCCTTTTCCCCCAGGTTATCCTGAAAAACCTGGAGCTCCTTTCCGCCCGGCAGCCTTATATGGGGGAAGGGGCAGGGGATAGGCTCAATAGCCCGGCCACCTAAAACTTAAAATTATGGCAGAGTTAGTCACATCCGGAAAAAGTGGTAAGAGGAGTTCCCTGAAGAAGATCCCGCCACGTATTGATCTTACTGCAATGGTTGATCTTGCATTCCTGCTGATCACGTTTTTTATCCTCACTACTTCACTGCAAAAGCTAAAGGCGATGAAGATGGAGATGCCGGTTCATGGGTCTGATGTACCATGGCCGGAAAGCCGGACCATGACAGTTTGCCTTGGCAAGGGCAACCAGGTGCTTTGGTATATGGGCCTGACAGATAAGCCATTGATGGGGCCACAAATTGTTAACTACTCAAAAAATGGTTTGAGATCGGCGCTGGTTATCATGCAGAACAGGATACTGAAGAATACAGGGAAGCCAATGGCTGTGATACTAAAGCCCAGCGCACATTCTGTTTACGGCAACCTGGTGAATGCCATAGACGAACTAAATATTACCAGTGTTTCCTCTTACGCAGTGGCAGAGATTACGCCAAAGGATATTGATATGCTCAAACAACAAAACGCTTACTAACCTAAACCTCCATGGCTGCCGGCTCTTCACCCGGCCGGCGGCCTCTTTTCCTAAAGTGGCTTCCTGTCTTTTTTTCCACATTTTTCTTTTTTTCAGCCATACTAAAAAAGTACAAAGTAAGTTTTACCTTTGTACCCTGAAAAATTTTGGGCGTAAGTGATTGAATACTTTGCTCTAAGGCGGCCGCGAATAAATAAGGCCGTTTTTTTCAGTTAGCGTATGTCTTATAGGCCGGGCTTGGCTTTGAGCGTCAGACAAAATGGGATTTAAGGATCAGATTGATATTTCAAGATTACCTCAGCATATCGCCATCATTATGGATGGTAATGGGCGTTGGGCGAAGAGCAAAGGAAAACTAAGGGTTTTTGGCCATCGCAATGGTGTTTTATCCGTGCGCGATGTGGTTGAAGGCGCCGGCGAACTAGGCGTTAAGTATATCACCCTTTACACCTTTTCGTCCGAAAACTGGAACAGGCCCAAACTGGAGGTTTCGGCTATTATGGAGCTTATGATCAGCACCATTCATAAAGAGATTAACAACTTTATGAAGAATAATGTGCAGCTGAATGCTATCGGCGATCTGAAAATGCTGCCCGAGAAAGCTTACCGTGAATTAACTGCTGCAATTGATCGCACAGCCGGCAATACAGGATTGGTGCTTACGCTGGCGCTTAGCTACAGCTCGCGTAAAGAGATTGTGCAGGCGGCAAAAAAC
>JAICXZ010000549.1 GCA_025934475.1 Mucilaginibacter sp.
AGGCAGACTTCGACCTCTTGCTGGCAACGCTTCCGCAACTCAAAGCGTTGGCTGGGCAGCTTATCTCGCGAAACATATACAAGAGCAGGCATCGGCTGCTTAGCACATTAAGCGCTACCCCCGAACAGAAGTACGAAGATTTTATAAATGATTTTCCGGGCCTTTTGCCACGACTGCCTTTGAGAATGATCGCCTCTTACCTCGGTATTTCACTTAAAACGCTGAATCGCGTAAGACATACCCAGTTGATGCGCTCCTGAAAATAGCGACAAATGACCTCTTTTTCCGGCCGGTAATCAAACAATTTTGTACCCAACAAAATTGCTGTCATATGCGTGTATTTGTAACAGGAGCCTCCGGATTTGTAGGCTCCGCTATTGTAAATGATCTGTTATCGGCCGGGCACCAGGTGCTTGGCCTGGTCCGTTCGGACAAGGGCGCCGAACAAGTAAAAGCCGCCGGAGCCGATGCTCTTTTAGGCGATGTTGATGACCTGGATGTGCTGAAACAAGGCGCCGAAGCCTGCGACGCTGTTATCCATACCGCCTTTAATCATGACTTCTCCCAGTATAAAGCCAATTGCGAGGCCGACAGGCGCGTGATCGAAGGTATGGGCGAGATGTTAGCCGGAACTGGTAAACCTCTCGTCGTCACATCGGGTGTAGGGCTGCTTAGCTATGGTCGCGCTGTCAACGAAGATGACCTGCCTCCTTCGTCGGATGTAATTCCGAGGGCCGCATCAGAAGAAGCCGCGGTTGCAGCGCGGGCCAAAGGCGCTGATACCTATATTGTGCGACTGCCGCCAAGTACCCACGGCAAAGGCGATCACGGTTTTGTGCCAATGGTGATTAACATGGACCGCGAAAAAGGCGAATCAGCGTATGTGGGCGACGGGAAAAACAAATGGTCGGCCGTTCATCGCACGGACGCAGCGACGCTATACCGGCTCATTGTAGAAAAGAAGCCCGAACAAAAGATCTTCCATGCCGTGGCAGAGACTGGCATACCTTTCAGAGATATCGCACAGACTATTGGCCAAGGTCTGCATTTGCCCGTACTTAGCAAGAGCGGCGACGACGTTGCAACCCATTTTGGCTGGTTTGCTCATTTTGCCGGGTTAGATTGTGAGTCGTCGAGCGAGAAAACGCGTGCAACATTGGGCTGGGAACCGAAGGGGCCGGGGCTGATTGAGGATGTGAAAGAGCATTATTTTTGAGAATAACTGTTCGCACCATTTTAAAACGACAAAGGCTAATCTAACGATCGGCCTTTTTACCGATAGTAGGAGATTAATAGAGCACGAATTGGGACTAAATCTATTCTTTTTTAAAGGTAGCGGGGTAAAGATCGTAAGTGTCGCCTTGTATAGTGTCATGGTTGATCACAGGGTTTATAAGTGCGCTGGTATCCATGTAACTGTTGCCCGTCTTGCGGTCAGTAACGTAAAAATATAAATGAAACCCACTTGTTCGCTTTGGAATTTCGATATATGTGGTCGAGTCGTTATTGCTGCCATAAAAAAACATATTGCTGTACGCGTATTCGGCCATAGCGCCTAAAGGCGGATAGGGGTTATTGTGGATAATCACCCTTATCTTCATATAATATAGCTTAATAATATTAACGTCGTAAACAGCCGCCTTACCAAAGGTGTCTATTCTTTGGCCTGTGTTGTAATACTGCGGCAGGCCGCCGTTTCCATAAGCTTCAACATCGGCAGGGATACCTTTATATTGAATATAATAAACGCTGCCCCGGCCGTTGGTTGTAAACTTCAATTTGTAGTATCCGTTAGCGTCGGTAGTGGTTGAATCCGGAAAGCCTACCGGGATTGATCCCCCGGGCCCCAAAAACTTTTGAACTTGCTGAAACTCCGCCACCCTGACTTTAATGTTTGGGTAAACAATATCATTAACCCGATCGTAAAACCGGCCTGTAATGGTAGTGGTTTGGTTCGGTGGAATATCGCGTGCCTTCCAGCACGAACATAAAGCCATCGCTCCGGCAGAAATGAGTAAGAAACGGATACAGGCCATGAGGTTGATGCGCTATTTTAAGAGCGACAATAATATTTACGGGTAAAGTTGCCCAATTGCTACATCCCCGACGATTTAAATATTGTAGCTTGTGCCCCTACTGATTGGTAAATTTAGCCATTAAAAAACTATAAAGTGGTGACACTATTTTGTCAATGACGTGATACTTTAAGCACTTAAATAGCTCATAATCAGTTTTGAAGCAGCTTGTGGCACGCCGCAAAAAACTTTCTATTAAACAACAAAGCCCCTTCGGAAACGAAGGGGCTTTGTACTCGGCGATACGAATTTCTGATCATTTTTTAGAAAATATCGAGCTTTTAAAACGTTTAATCGCATAAACTGAAGTAGGCAACGGGAAGAATATCCAATCATTTTGAACTCGCGGACTTTAAATCAGCATGGCGATTAAAATAACTTTTCTTCCAATGTATCTTTCCAAATGATGAACCCTTTCTGATCGTTAGAATAATCATGCACGATACGGCTAAATTGTTCTGGATTAGTTTCTAAATATCGCTGCCGGCCTTTGGCCCGTATTTGTCCAAGCTGGCTATCTATCCGTTTTATACTTCGTTCTAGTTCATCGAACGATTTCTCAATATGCCATATATACGTTGCTTCTTCGGTATCTAACGTTTCCCAAACCAAATGGTATTGATTATTACCTGCGAGCAAAAACACAAAGGAAAAAGGTTCCAGTACAAAACGAAGTTTTAATATCGCTCGTTCATGTTTTTGCGAAAGGTACCGGAGGTGCCGGTGATGCTTATACTGTTTAATAGCCAGTATGTTTTCAAATAGCTCATCTTCGTTTGCATAGATCGATTGTTCAATCCCACCTTGTATCTTCTCTGCATCTAAAATATTTTCTTCACTTTCCGGAGTGCCTTTGATGATCTCTTTATTTAAAAATCGGAACTTTACACTTTCAATAACTTCGCGGTTTATCTTATAAAGGTCATTAGAAGATGCTGATTTAAATACCAGCCGGTTAGGCTGGAACGTCGCATGGATTTCAATTGTGACGGTTGTGCTTTTGAGTAACCGCATAAAATAAGGTTTAAGCACAGTAAACTCCGGTCTTATATTTAAATTTTCTATTTCAAACTCAACTTCTTTTCCATTAAATTCAGCTATTAAATGTTTAAAAGCAATGTTGCCAAATCTAAATTCCAATTGTTCAACCGGCACCTCAATTTTTTCGTTGATCTGTCCACTTATTGTCTCACTTTCATCAATTGGGGCTGTTAAACCATTTTGGTCGAGTTTCTTATAATACAAGTTCCTTTTTTGGAATAATCTTTCAAGGTAGCTGATCCTATGATCGCGATAGTCATAAATTATCGGAGATATTTCTGACCGTTGCACCCTGCCGATATACTGAACGAGCTTGCCTTCAAAAGCGAATGGATAAACCAAGAAAAGACATTCTATATTTTGGATATCGGTACCTTCACCGAAATACTGGCCTGTTGTAATTAGTACCTGAAAATCTCC
>JAICXZ010000775.1 GCA_025934475.1 Mucilaginibacter sp.
GTACAATCTACACCGCTTGAGGGGTGTCTTATAATTGAGCCTAATGTGTTCGTTGACGAACGGGGCTTTTTTCTTGAAAGTTTTAACCAGCAAAAGTTTGCGGACCAAACCGGCGCTAATGCCATTTTTGTACAGGACAATCAATCCTACTCGACAAAAGGTGTGTTGAGGGGACTTCATTTGCAAAAAGGCGACTCGGCCCAGGCCAAATTGGTACGTGTTATCCAGGGTGAAGTGCTTGACGTCGCTGTAGATCTGCGCAAAAGCTCAAAAACTTTTAGGCAGCATTTCAGCATCCGCCTTTCCGATAAAAATAACCTGCAATTGCTGGTGCCCCGTGGCTTTGCGCATGGCTTTGTAGTATTAAGCGATTACGCAATTTTTCAATATAAATGCGATAATTACTACGATAAATCCGCTGAAGCTGGTGTTCATTACGCTGATCCGCAATTGGGCATCGATTGGATACTGCCTCACGATAAACTAATTATAGCCGAAAAGGATTTACAGTTATCCAACCTAGCCGATGCGGGAGACTTCGGATTTTAAATCTTATACATGAGCAATATTGTAGTTTTTGGTGCGTCTGGCCAGCTTGGGCAATGCTTAAAAATGGTTGCTGAAACAAGAGGCATAACCGGAATCCATTTCCCGCCTGAAAATGAAGCAGATATCCTTGATCCTGAAGCTTTAAAAAAAATATTTGATGCCTATAAACCTGATTGGGCCATCAATTGCGCGGCTTATACGGCTGTTGACAAGGCCGAAGATGAAGTCGAAAAAGCAAGAGCCATTAATAAAACCGGAGCTGAAAACATCGCGATACGTTGTAAAGAGTATAATTCCAACCTGGTACAGATATCTACCGATTTCATTTTCAAAGGTGATCAATCATCACCGCTCCTGGAGGATGATATTGCGGAGCCATTAAGTGTTTACGGGCTAACCAAATTGGAAGGAGAGAAAGCGGTTCAACAAGTGTTGGATCGTCATTACATCATTCGCACAAGCTGGCTTTATTCGGAATATGGCAATAATTTCGTGAAAACGATGTTAAGGTTAGGCGCCGAACGCGACGAATTGCGCGTTGTCGCCGACCAGGTTGGAACGCCAACCTACGCGATGGATCTGGCCAATTGTATATTAACGATCATAGCCAGCGGTGAACATGCGTATGGTACTTATCATTACAGCAACGAAGGCGTCGCCTCCTGGTATGATTTTGCAAAAGCTGCCTTCGATATTGCCGGAACCAGGGTGAAGGCTCTTCCCATCAGGACATCGGAGTATCCTACAAAAGCTGTCCGGCCGGCATATTCGGTGATGGATAAGTCGAAAATAAAACAGACATTTAATATCGAAATTCCGTATTGGCGCGATAGTTTAATAACTTGTATCAGCAAACTCTAACCTAATGAAAGGTATTATTTTAGCAGGCGGCTCGGGCACGCGGCTTTTCCCTATTACCAAAGCTATCAGCAAGCAGCTGATGCCTATTTACGACAAGCCGATGATCTATTACCCGCTGTCGGTGCTGATGATGGCCGACATCCGCGAGGTATTGATCATGGCCACGCCCGGAGACAGCGACAGTTTCAGAAGGCTGCTTGGCGATGGGCACGAATTGGGTTGCCGGTTTGAATATGCTGTGCAGGCCGTTCCCAATGGACTGGCCCAGGCTTTTGTAATCGGCGAACAATTTGTCGGTAAGGATAAAGTAGCACTTATACTAGGCGATAACATATTCTACGGAACAGGTTTTGGCGATTTGATCAAGAATTTTAACGATGTTGACGGCGCGGCAATATTCGCTTATAAAGTTTCTGATCCGGAGCGGTATGGCGTAGTTGAGTTTGATGACGAATTCACAGCTCTGTCGATCGAGGAAAAACCGCTAAAACCAAAATCATCTTATGCCGTACCGGGTTTGTATTTTTATGATAATGAGGTTGTCGAGATCGCTAAGAATATTAAACCATCCCCTCGCGGAGAATACGAAATAACGGATGTGAACCGTGCATACCTGGAAAAGAAGCGCTTGCATGTTGGCGTAATGGACCGTGGTACAGCCTGGCTTGATACCGGCACCTTTGACTCCCTGAGTGATGCAACCGAATTTGTTCGCGTGATCGAAAAGCGGCAGGATACTAAAATAGGCTGTATCGAAGAGGTTGCTTTTCGCCACGGTTTTATTGATGCGCAACAGCTAAGTGCCCTTGCCGAAAAATATATCAAAAGCGGCTATGGCATGTACCTGAAAAGCCTGCTTCAATAATTTAGCAGACTAGGCAATCCCATAATCAACCGCAAACTACTTAAACA
>JAICXZ010000678.1 GCA_025934475.1 Mucilaginibacter sp.
CCCACCCAATTTGCCTTCCAAATGGGTAAAAATATGAGTAATAGCTTTGGCAGCGCCGGTTGTTGTAGGAATAATAGATGCAGAGGCCGCCCTCGCCCTGCGCAGGTCTTTATGTGGTGCATCGTGCAGGCTTTGGTCGCCGGTCATGGAGTGTACCGTCGTGATATAACCGTCAATGATGCCCCAATTATCATCCAATATTTTTACCATCACAGCTACGTTATTGGTGGTACACGAAGCATTGGATAAGATAGGGGAATGCAAGTCGATCTGTCGGTCATTTACCCCCATCACAATAGTCGGTACACTTTTATCGGGTGAAGGCGCCGAAATAATAACCTGCTTAGCGCCCGCGGTTAAATGCTGCTCCGCACCAGCTTTTGAGGTAAACTTACCCGTTGATTCTATTACGAGGTCGATGTCCAATTCACGCCAGGGCAATTGGGCTGGGTCTTTTTCTGAAAGTACTTTTATTTTGTGTTTGTTGATGTAAAGGTTTTTTGCATCCGCATCAACTTTACCTTTGAACGTGCGGTGTACCGAATCGTATTTAAACAGGTGGGCGAGGGTCTCGGTATCGGCCAGATCGTTGATGGCAATAACCTGTATGTCAGGATTCGCGATAATGCTTCTTAAAAATATTCTTCCTATACGCCCAAAACCGTTGATAGCTATTCTCATACACTCAGGTTATACCAATGCAAAATTAGCTAAAATGCGGAGCTTGCGCGCTACGCGATAAACTTCGTGTGTCAATTATGACAAAGGTTAAACGATTTTCCCGCCAGAAGATTAAATAAAGAAGTTGCGGAATGCCAGGCTCTCGCGTTCTTTGGAGCGGAGCAGGAACGTGATGGTCCAGTTAAAGATTAGGCAAACCAGCAATATCATACCAAGCAGGGCAGAGTTGCCGAGATCCTGGAACATAAGCACCATAGCAATACAAGCAATGTTAAGACCCGCCAGAATCAAAGTAGTTTGCAAATGATTGAACCCTAATCTGAGCATGCGGTGGTGGATATGATTGCGATCGGCGGTGAACGGTGATACGCCCGTCGAGATGCGCAGGATAAACACCCTTAAAGTATCGAATATTGGGCCTATCAGGATAGCCACTGCGAGGGCAGGGGCCGAGAAAATTTCGGGTGTATTGGTAACAGTAACCTTATTAAGTTCGATAAACTTGATGGCCATTACTACCGATATCAAACCGATAAGCAGTGAGCCTGTATCTCCCATAAAGATCTTGGCCGGGGTAATATTGAATTTCAAAAAACCAAAAATAGCACCTACCATTGCCAGTGAAACAGCGGCCAGTTGATACTGGTGGATATAGACAAACAACGCGGCGAAGCATCCATTTGTCACGATGCCGGTTGTGGCAGCGAGGCCATCAATACCATCTATCAGATTGAAAGCATTAACTATCAGGATGATGGTAAGAATGGATAAAATTGCGCTTGGCCAGTAAGGCAAATCGTGAATACTAAATACGCCATACATGCTGGTGAGGCGGATATCTCCTGCTAACACCAGGATGGATGCAACTATAAACTGGATAAAAAATTTGGTTCTCGAATTAACGCCCGAAAGATCATCCTTCAACCCCATCGCGAACAAAATGATACATGCAGTTAGCAGGTAATTGATGGGCAACGACTTATCGGTCATGCTGAAAAGCAGCGAGGTAATGGTAAAGCTCACAAAAATCGCTATGCCTCCTAAACGGGGTATGCCATGGTCATGCTGCTTACGGAAATGGCCAACATCATCATAAAGGTGCCTTGCGCGTGCTACGTGCAGGATTGAGGGGATGGCAAGAAAAGTGATCAGTACCGAAAAAGTGATAATGACCAGGTAATAAGCGTAGTAAGAGTGTAAAATGTCTGTCATGGAATATCTTCAATTGTGAATGCCAGATATATCATAATCAGGCAGCCAAAATACCGAAATTTTCATATTTGTTAAAAAAATTGCGTTATTTTACGTAACGGCTTCAATATCACTGTTATTAAAGGGAATATTATACCGTTATTTTGCATTGCCTTCAGATCAAAACGCAATGCTTTTACGCGATTACCGACGCTTTGGTTACTTACTCCGCCAATAAACATTTTGATCATTACCCGGTTCAGGTAAAATGGCTCAAGTTTGTTAGCGTGAATGAATCTTAGCATGAGCTCATAGTCGGCGGCGCTTCCGTAATCGAGTTTGTAGCTGCCCAGCTTTTCAAACAACTCTTTTTTACAATAAAAAAATCGATTACTTTAAAATTGGCAAAATACTTTTAAGCCGCTGGTACTGGATAGCTGCCTCAATAATCGTTTGTGTCATTATATCTTACATTTACCTTTGGTATACACCGAAAACATACGCGACGTCTGCCACATTAAAAATTGAAGAAAAGAAATCTGAGTTTTCGGACCTGGTCGGTATCATTAACAATAATGACCGTGGTCCTTCAAAAATACAAAGTGAGATTTTCGTATTGCAGAGTCGCACACTCATTCTCAATGCCATAAAGGACCTGGATTATCGTGTAAGCTTTTACATATCGGGACGTGTCCGTACGACCGAAATTTATCCCCAAAAATTGCTGGACATACGGCTGCTGCATTTTGACAGTTTGAACTTTTTCAGAGACCTGATCACGTTTAAGCCGATAAGCGGGAACTCATTTGATTTAAGCTATAAGCTCAATGGGAAACCGCTTCACAACGTTTATAATTTCGATATGCCGGTGACCATCGGCAATACCTCCTTCAGTATTAAGAATCCCGGAGAGTTAGCAAAAGGTACTATTTTCATGTTTAAGTTTAACACGCCCGAAGACTTCGTAGGGCGGGTTAAAGGTGGATTGCACACTAACGAAGTTGTCAAAAACTCTAA
>JAICXZ010000178.1 GCA_025934475.1 Mucilaginibacter sp.
AGCAACTTTCTGAAGATGTCCGTTACGAGCTTCGCGAAGTGATCCAGAAAAAGGCACTTGCCTGGGCCGTGGGGTCATGCTGTAATAAAGAGATCGATGAAATCAATATCCTGAATGCCTCTTTTTTGGCTATGCACCGAGCGGTTGAAAAATTGAGTATTAATCCACAGTTCCTTGTGATTGATGGCAATCGATTTAATAAATATCAGGACCTTCCTCATCAATGCATCGTAGAAGGTGACGGAAAATACCTGAACATCGCTGCCGCATCGATCCTGGCCAAGACTTACCGCGATGACTACATGAAGCAGATAGCGCTGGAACACCCTGAATACGACTGGCACAGCAATAAGGGCTATCCTACCAAAAAACATCGGGAAATCGTACTAAAGATAGGTTTTACACCCTATCACCGTATTACTTTCCAGGTTAGCGAGCCACAGCCGGGTAATTTCTGAAACTTATCTTTGAAGCCGAACTTCTGGTTTATACATTTGTTTAAACCGGCAATCAGCTGTGAAAATTCTCATACTAACCCATCGTGTACCGTTCCCTCAAAATGGAGGCTACCCTATTGTGGTATCCAATACCATCAAAGGGTTGGTTGATATGGGCCACGAGGTGTCACTGGTTTCACTCAATGCGAGGAAGAGTCACCACCATCACGATGACGAGCATCCGGATGAATTGCTCAAAAGTATCAACTACCGATCCTACGATATCGATATCAGCATGTCGCTGGTTGAGGGTTTCCTGACCACGTTTAATAAAAATGCCTTCAACGTGGATCGTTATTACAATGCCGATTTCGAACGGCTGCTTATTGGCGAGGTTCGCAATAACGGTTACGACATTATCCAGTTCGAAGGCCTGTTTGTTGCGCCTTATGCTGATGCCGTTCGGCGCAACTGCAAATCAAAACTGGTTTACCGGGCGCACAATATCGAGTACCAGGTATGGGAGCGGCTGGCACACCAGAAAAGTGATCCGCTAAAGAAGTTTTATCTGGGTTTGATGTCGCGTCGTATCAAAAAGTACGAAATCAACCAGTTGAATAAATTTGACGCAATAGCGGCATTCACCGCGCAGGATCAGATTACGATTTTAGGATACGGTATTAGAATACCCGTGGAAATTGTGCCTGTTGGGGTCGACCTATCGCATTACAAACCCGATTTCAGCAGGACCGAATTCCCGAGCCTGTTTTTTCTGGGCTCGCTGGACTGGACACCCAACCGCGAGGGTATCGAATGGTTTTTGCATGCTTTTCACAGTGATATAGAGAATGATGGATTACCCGTAAAGTTCTACGTAGCAGGCAATGATATCCCCGAAGAGTTTGATGATTATGAGGTGATGAATAAGATATTCATCCAGGGCGAGGTAGATAATGCCCTGGAGTTTGTGAATAGCAAAGCCATTATGATCGTTCCGCTGTTATCCGGCGGCGGTATGAGAGTTAAGATAGTTGAAGGTATGGCCATGCAGAAATGCATCATCTCCACAACCCTTGGCGCCGAAGGCATAAACTACAAGAATGGCGTAAACATCTTAATAGCCAACACGCAAGATGAGTTTTATAAAGCCATCAAACGCTGCATAGCCGACGAAGATTATTGCAAAGCTGTAGGCGCCAATGCCCGCAGGCTGATCGAAGATCAGCACGACGCTATCAAGGTAACGACGAAGCTAGTGGAGCTGTTCAATGGTTTACTTTAGTTGTAAAGGTTGTAGTTGTTGTCCGAAGAACTCCTATGGAGAAGCGGTTTGGTCATTGCAACTTTTTTAACTTTTATAACCCTTTTAACTCTTACAACCAAATCACTACTTTTGCCCCGACTGAACTGATATGAAAACTACCGCTTTAACCGAGAAGCACATCGGGCTGGGCGCCAAGATGGTGCCTTTCGCCGGCTACAATATGCCGGTGCAATACGCAGGGATAAATGCCGAGCACGAAACCGTGCGAAAAGGCGTAGGCGTATTTGATGTGAGCCACATGGGCGAGTTTATACTCAAAGGTGAAAAATCGCTTGATTTGATCCAGCGCGTTACCAGTAACGATGCATCCAAGTTGTACAATGGCAAGGTGCAGTACTCCTGTCTGCCCAACGAAGATGGTGGTATCGTTGACGATCTGCTGGTTTACCGCATCGATGATAAAACCTACATGCTGGTGGTAAACGCCTCCAACATAGAAAAGGATTGGAACTGGATATCGAAGTTCAATACCGAAGGGGTTGATATGAAAGATATTTCAGACAGGACCTCGCTGCTGGCGGTTCAAGGTCCGAAGGCGGCGGAAGCTTTGCAAAGCCTGACTGATATCGACCTGGGGACTATGGAATATTACACTTTTAAGAAGGGTAAGTTCGCCGGGGTTGATAATGTATTGGTATCGGCAACAGGGTACACTGGCGCTGGCGGTTTCGAGATCTATGTCGAAAACAGCAATGCGGAGCATATTTGGGATGCTGTTTTTAAAGCAGGCGAACCTTATGGCATTAAGCCGATCGGTTTGGGTGCGCGCGATACACTGCGTCTTGAGATGGGTTTCTGCTTGTATGGTAACGACATCGATGATACCACATCGCCGTTGGAAGCGGGCTTGGGCTGGGTGACTAAATTCAGCAAAGAATTTACCAATTCGGCTGCATTGCAACAGCAAAAGCAGGAAGGTACAAAGCAAAAGCTGGTAGGTTTTGAAATGATAGACCGCGGTATCCCACGTCACGATTACGAGATAGTGGATGCTGATGGTAACAATATAGGCCGGGTAACTTCGGGAACCCAGTCGCCCTCGCTGCAGAAGGCTATAGGTATGGGTTATGTGAAGAATGAATTTGCCAAAGAGGGAACCGCGATATTTATCAATATCAGGGATAATAAAGTAAAAGCACAGGTGGTAAAGCCGCCGTTTTATAAATAGTCATTAGTCATTGGGTCATTAAGTCATTTTACATGACGACAAAAAACAATGACCCAATGACCTAATGACCCAATGACTAATGACCAACAATCTCCACGTCTGCCTATCCCCCGCATTGATCCCGCTTTACCAGGTTGAGGATTATATTGTGGTTATCATCGATATTTTCAGGGCGACATCTTCTATCTGCTATGGCATCGATAATGGTGCTGAAGCCATTATACCAGTTTCGGAAGTTGAAGAATGTGCCGCGTACCGCGAAATGGGGCTGGCTTACCTGCTCGCGGCAGAGCGCAATGGCGAGGTGGTACCCGGCTTTGATTTCGGTAATTCGCCATTCTCTTATACCAGGGAAAAGGTATCAGGTAAAACGGTTGTGTTAACTACCACTAATGGTACACATGCACTTCATCTGTCGCGCAGCGCAAAAAAAATTGTTATTGGTTCTTTCCTTAACCTGACCGCTTTGAGCAGCTGGCTCAAAACACAAAATGACAATATCCTGCTGGTTTGCGCTGGTTGGAAAAATAACTTCAACCTCGAGGATACTATTTTTGCGGGCGCTGTGATCGAACAGCTCAAAGGCCGCGATTTCGTTCTGGATGATCCAGCCATCGCGGCCAGCGATCTTTATCAACTGGCGAAAGATGATCTTTCCGGTTACCTGGCCAAAACATCACACAGCGAACGTCTCAAAAAGCTGGGAATCGAAAAGGATATTGCATTTTGCCTGAACGTGGATATTACTACCTCAATCCCCGTGCTACAGGGTGAGAAGCTGATCAAGCTGAAATAATTACTGCTGAACAGCTACCGCCTTTCTCCGTTTACGCCAGTTCCTTACTAGCACAAAACCGACAACAGCCAAGATATCAAGCGGCCAAAGTGAAATCAGGCCGTAAAACAAGGCCTGCATGATCGTCCAGCCCTCAGAAAAAGAAGCCGATAACTTATAACCTGCTCCGGTTCCCGTTTCGCGTTCGATCGCTTCAGTATAGAATGTAATATCCAGTGTACTGTAAGCAATTTGCTTGCTCATATAATTCAGTTGCCCCTGCTGCGATTCGATCTCGGTGCGCGTGTCGGTTATTTTGTCTTCAATGTCGAGGATATCCTTCATCCGCGATGCTTTTTTGAGCAAGCCGATATAAGTGGCCTCCAATATTTTTTGATTATTTAGCCGGGTCTTTGTATCGATATAGTCCGTCGTTACATCCGAGACACTGATATGTTTGTAATCGATCCTGGATGTGCCCGAAGAAACAGCTTCCACGAATGCATCAAAATTTTTTGAAGGTATGCGGGCTTTGATATTATACGCCTTACGGCCGGAATCAGTGCTCAGGGACTGGTCATCTTCATCCGCGTAGCCGCCAAGCTTACTCAGCGTGTTCAGTAATGTTTTTCTTGTTGCAGCAATATTTTTAGCCTCGAAGCGGATATCGCCTTGTTTGATGATCTTCTTGGAAGTGTCCTGAACTGTTGTGCTGGGTGGAAGGGCGGCTTTAGCTATATGGTCATCGGTGTTGTTTTGCGGGTTTATATCCGCGTTTGGATCAGCATTTTTTTCTTCGGCGATTCCATCGGTCACTTCTTTGTCGGCTTTAACCGGCTGGGGAGCGAATTTTATCTGGTTGAGTTTAGGAAATGCCGCTTTAGGCATTACAAGCGCCACCGCCTCCGTTTTTGCCTCATCTTTGTGTCGGCAGGAGCAAAATACCACTAGTGGTATGGCTAAGATCATGTAAGTTTTCATAATAAGGTCGTTTTGTTTACACTATAACGATGCAGCTTATTAGAAAATTACATAAAAACAGAATTTTATTTTAAAATTGGTTTTTAAACAGAATTTTATTTTAACTTATCATTGTTTCGATGCCGTTCTGTATCGCGAATGCTCTTCTTTTGCAGGTTCTTTTCAAGCGCCTCAGTCAGGTCAACTCCCGTTTGATTGGCGAGGCAGATGAGCACAAAAAGTACATCTGCCATTTCATCAGCCAGGTTCACTTCGGTGTCCGATTTTTTGAACGATTGCTCGCCGTATTGCCTCGCCATAATACGGGCAACTTCGCCAACCTCTTCCATCAGGATGGCGGTGTTGGTAAGCTCGTTAAAATAGCGGATGCCGGTGGTGTTGATCCAGTTGTCGACTAATTTCTGTGCCTCGCTGATCTGCATATATTTATCGTTAATGGTTATCCTTATCTTTAGTATCCATGATGATAGTTACAGGCCCGTCGTTTAGCAAACTAATCTTCATATCTGCGCCGAATATTCCGGTAGCCACCTTTTTACCTGTGAGCCTTTGGAGTTCTTTGATCATATCCTCATACATCGGGATAGCCTTATCAGGTCTAGCCGCACGTATAAACCCCGGGCGATTGCCTTTTTTGGTTTGAGCAAATAGGGTGAATTGCGAAATGAGTAGTATATCACCGTTTACGTCTGCCAGCGCCTTATTCATCAGTCCGTTTTCATCGCCGAAAATGCGCATCGAAGCGATCTTTTGCGCCAGCCATTGGAGGTCGTCGGTCGTATCGGCATCTTCCACGCCAAGCAATACGAGAAATCCGATCCCGATCTCGCCGGTAATTTTTCCGTCTACTTTGCAATTGGCCTGGGTTACTCGTTGGATTACTGCTCGCATGGCTGTCTCGAATTTTAAACATCGGCAAAATAAACGAAATATGTATATTTGAGTATATCTGATAAGCCTTAGTTCATATTTTCATGTATCTTAAATTTCTAATCTTTTTTTCTTTTTCGCTGCTGATGTTAACTGCATGCAAAAAGGATCATGCGCCGGAACCTGCATCCAATGCAGACGTGTATGTGGTTGGATACGTTACCGGACTTCGTGAGAATGCTGTTTACTGGAAAAACGGTGAAGTTAAAATACTGGATAGCGTTGATAATGGTTATTCGAATGCTACGGGTATCAGCATTAACAACAAGGATGTTTACGTTTCTATTTCCGGAAGCTCTAACAACGGCTTTACTTCCGGTTATTGGCACAATGGGGCAATTACCAGGGTTGCCAGCGATCCAACTGGATTCGCAATAGCCAATGCAATTGCCGTCAACAGCAACAACGATGTATTTATGACAGGTATTGGCCTGGATAGCGGCTGGCGGGCTGCTTATTACTGGAAAAATACTACGCCCTTTTTGATTTCAAGTGATATAAATTATTCTGCGGGCAGCGCTGTTGCTGTAAACGGGAACGATGTGTATATCGCCGGATCTAATGCAAGTGCGGTAACTTACTGGAAAAACGGGGTGCCTATCGTTCTTGCAGAACAGTCGGCGGTCGCGTCAGTAGCCGGTATTGCCGTTAATAATGATAACGTGTATGTGGTCGGATATACATCGGGTTATAACGGCGCTCCAACAATAGCAACCTATTGGAAAAATGGCATAGCAAAACAGCTTGCCGGTGCAGGTTCAACGGCATCGGCGGTGGCTTTAAGCGGTAACGATGTTTATATTTCAGGAAATATAGGTCCAACAGCAGTTTACTGGAAAAACGGCGTAGTTCAAAACCTGGACAATAACGGCACCAATTCGTATGCAACAGGTATAGCCATAGTTGGCAGCGATGTTTATGTTTCTGGAAGCATAGGCCAAAATGCTGCATATTGGAAAAATGGTAAAGCGGTAATGCTTACCAACAAAACTGGTGGTCTTGGCGTGTACTCATATGCTTATGGTATAGCTGTAGTTACCCATTAATTCACGCCCTCGTATCATTCCCATGATAAATACTCAGATAGCTTTCATACCGCGATAACTCTATCTCACCATCCTCAACCGCTTTAATAACAGCGCAGCCCGGCTCGTTGATATGGCGGCAGCTATTA
>JAICXZ010000686.1 GCA_025934475.1 Mucilaginibacter sp.
CTTAAGCGACGAAAGATATAGCGCCGGGTAACTGCCTGCAACGATGCCCGTGACTGCAGCAAGACCAACGAGCGATAACCAAAAAGGTAATTGTGCAAGCGGAAATCCAATCTGTTTGCCCGTGAAACTGTTGAACGGAATCAACAAGGCCAGCACCAAAATGATGGACAGCAGCATAGCAACCAATGAATAAGCCAGCGATTCGCCGAAAAACTGCCCAATCAACCTGCCTCGGCTCGAACCCACCACTTTCCGTACGCCTATTTCTTTTGCGCGCTTTACCGATTTGGCAGTGGCCAAGTTCATGAAGTTGATACAGGCAATGATGAGGATAAAAATGGCCACCTCGCTAAAAATGCGCACATACTCAATGCGGCCGGCTTTGGGCTTGCCGTCCACAAAAATATTATGCAGATATTTTTCGCCGAAAGGCTGCAAACTTACATGAAACTGGGTACCCTGGGGCAGTTTTAACCTCGGTTGCAGGTAACGATTCAAAGCGGCTTCCACCTGGACCGGATCAGCGTTATTGGCAAGCTGCACATAGGTCTCATAATAATTTGAAGACCAGTCCATGTGGCTTTGCAATGCCCAACTGATGACGAAATCGAATTTAAGCGAGCTTGCTGTTGGTACATCCTCAAAAACGCTGCTGACAATCAAATTTAAAGTGTTTTCGTATCGGATAGTTTTGCCGATGGCGTTCTGCGGACTGCCGAAAAACATCTGGGCGGCGTGGCGCGACAGGGCGATATACCGTTGATCCTTAATCGCTGCTTCAGCATTATTCCCGGCAATGACGGAGTAACTAAACATCTTGAAAAAATCGGCGCCAACACGTGAGCCGTTGATCTTTACCTTTTTCTCACCAACCTGCAATGTTTCGGGATGGCCCCAGGGCAAATCGTAGCCCGTGGCATAGCAGGCCATATTTACAATACCCGGCACCGCCGATTTAACATCTTCAAGCACCTCGGTGCGGCCCTTTATGTTGTCGTAGTTTAACGGCATGTTATAGTCGCCATAAACATTACCGCCGGAGCGTGTGGTTTGATATAAAATGTACAGGCTCTTTTGGTTGTGATGGAAGTTGTCCATTCCTCGCTCGTCCTGCACCCACAGCAGGATGAACATACAGCAGGTGATGCCCAGTGCAAGGCCGGTAACATTAATGGCCGTGTGGGTCTTATGGCGAATCATGTTTCGCCAGGCTATTAAGAGATAGTTCTTTATCATGATGTCAATAAGTTTTGATGATCAAATTTTTGTAGGCGCAGGCAGCGCTGTTGCCAAACCAAAAGCCAGCGCTTCCGCTTTTGAATTCAGGATCAAGTGCCGTATAAACCATAGCCGGTTTAGGATCGCGATCGACATAAACAGTAAGTGTCTGCCCTTTAACCACCGCTTTGATGTGAAACCAGGTTGTTGCAGGGAGTTTGGCTTTTGCCTGGTATTTATCGGCTTCATAATCCCACCAGTTAAAATCATCCTTCTTTTCGGGCATGTACTGGATGGCGTTAATAGTGCCAGATGATGCCGGCCTGAAATAAAGCGTCTCGTAACGATGTGGCCCCTGTATGCGAAAAGCAAGACCCACAAAGTCATTCCCGGTAGTGGAGGCCATATCAAGCTCGATCTCGCCGTCTTTAAAATTCAGGGTCTTAGGATAGGCCACACAGCCGAGCTTGTAATTGTTAAAATTCTTTTTGATGATCAGTGCTTTTGAACCTTGGTAGATACTTAATTCATAGCTTACGCCTCCAGAATTGGGGATAATCCATTCTTCTGGCTTGACATTGATGTAGTTATGTATTTTTTGTTGTGCCGATGCTATGCTGGTTGCCATTACAACCAGCACAAAAAACAATATTTTCATGATCTTTGGTTCTAATGACCTTTGGTAATACTGAGGTTGGCAAAATCGGCAGTTGTATAATCAAGCCATAAGCCTATCATGCCCTTATCTCTGTTATGCAATACTCTGGTTACCAATGAAGGCTTATCCATGCCGTTTACATATACTTTGATACTGTCTTTTCCGATCACAATACGGGCATGAATCCAATCCTCTGGCTTGGGATTCGGCAATATTTCACTTTCAAACTCACCTTTATGCTCTTTCCTTAGGTTTTCGTAATCATACTCGGGGCCACTGGAGTATTGAACCGACCATGTGCGACGCACTGGATCAGTGGAGCGAAAGTTGAAAGGACGGAAATAAACAAGATCATAGGCGCGGGACGTATCCGATGCGTGAAAAGCTATACCAGGAAAACTATGCAGGAATTCGTTTCGCCCGCGAATATCGACTTCGATAGTTCCGTAGCTAAAATCGATGCCTTTTAGCCATAGGTTGTTTTTGGCGGTGATACCTCGCTTATCGGCATCGCTCATGTTTTTTACCTCGCTGCCGGGCACCTCAAGAATATTACCCTTGGCAAGCATTTGTTGCAGATCGATCTTTTGAGCATACACTGCTATCGAACCCAACAAAAACAACCCTGTTAAAACTGCCTGTTTCATGATCCCAGCGCCTCCTTCTTCAGCTTAGCGAGTAAATGATCGAACCTGACCCAAACAATGCGGCAATCTGCCGGACTATGACCCGTAGAGTAAAACAAGTATTTACCATCCGGGCTCACATACTCGCCCCAACGATGCGCAGGGCCGTTATTGACTAGGGGGCCAAGACTAAGTGGCGGGGTCCAGGTGCCATCGGTTTTATGAAAAGTGATCCACAGTTCGCACTCATAATCTTTTTGTTCTTTAGCACTCAGAATCATGTACGATTCATCCTTTGCCACAAAAAAGTCGCCGTCAAAACCCGGCGTATTGATCTGGTCGCCAAGGCTTCGGATCACTGTATC
>JAICXZ010000487.1 GCA_025934475.1 Mucilaginibacter sp.
CTCGACAGGGATTTGAGCAAAGTTCTTTTTTAGGAGAGTTACAAAACCCTTAACATGAATAGCCGACTGCGATGGTGTGTTGTCCATTTGCTTTGGTTCGCCTACAACGAAGCGTTCCACCTGCTCGGTTTGAAAATATTTCTTTAGGTATTCGATGATATCCTTTGGATGAACAGTATCCAACCCGGTGGCAATGATCTGCATAGGATCAGTCACTGCTATGCCTATGCGCTTGGTGCCGTAATCGAAAGCCATGATTCTCATTTTTTGAGGTATGAGATTTGAGATATGAGATATGAGAACATGCCCAAATATAGCGGTTAAAGTTGTATCCAATTAGTGTAAAATCCTGCCAACCTGTCTCACATCTCATATCTCAAATCTCATATCTATTACCTACCTTGCACCAAATGCAGTTTAAACACATAATCGGGCAGAGTGAGGTGAAGCAAAGGCTGATCAATACGGTTACGGAAAACCGGGTGAGCCATGCACAGTTGTTTTTGGGGCCCGAAGGATCAGGAAGTTTGGCGCTTGCAGTGGCTTATGCACAATATCTGTCGTGCGAGGACCGCCAACCATATGACTCCTGCGGGGTATGTGCCTCGTGCCGCAAATACCAGAAACTGGCCCATCCCGACCTGCATTTTTCATATCCCTTTTTTGCGAAGGATAAAAACGACACGGCGCTTACTTTTATTGAGCAATGGCGGGAGGCGCTGCTGGCCAATCCCTATTTAAGTCTCGATACCTGGCGAGGGTACCTGGATGCTGAAAACAAGCAGGCCAACATCAACATAGCCGAGTGCCACCAGATCATCAAAAAATTGAGTTTTAAGCCGTTCGAATCGGTTTACAAAATATTGATCCTCTGGCTGCCCGAATACCTGGATAAGGAGGGCAATGCACTGCTTAAAATTATAGAAGAGCCGCAACCAAATACGGTGTTCCTGCTGGTCGCGCAAAACCAGGACCAGATATTGAACACCATTTTGTCGCGCACGCAACTGGTGAAAATACCTGCTTTGAATTATGAGGAAATCAAGCTAGATCTGATAGAAAATCATCATCAAACCGAACTGGCTGCTGCAGAAATTGCCTACCTCAGCAACGGCAACATGACCGAGGCACTGGCCATGCTGCAGCAGGATGATAAGGGCTATCATACGATGTTTGTGCAATGGCTCAGGCTTTGTTACGGCAATCGTGGTTTGGAGATCATGCCTTTTGTGGACCAGCTAGCCAAGCTTGGCCGCGAAAATCAAAAGAACTTTTTAAGATACGGAATCAGCTTTATCCGTGAGTGCTGCCTCATTATGGCGGGAGCGGGAAGCCTGGTGCATTTGCCACCCAATGAGCTGGATACGGCTCAAAAAATGACCAACGTGATGAATACCGCTATGGCGCAAGTCATCAGTACCGAACTGGAAAAGGCTCATTACCACGTGGAAAGAAATGCGAATCCGAAAATTCTATTTTTAGATGTATCTTTACAAATTGTTAAAGTTTTAAATTTTAAAACGCTCCCGCAAGGGACTCAATATATACCGAACTAAATTATGGGATGTGGTAGTTGCTCAACAGGCGGATGTACGCCTGCTGGCTGCAAGAGTAACGGCTCATGCCTTACTAATGGGTGCAGCAAACTAGATGTTTACGACTGGCTTTCCGACATGGATATGCCGTCAAATTATAAGCCTTTCTCCATCATTGAGATTAAATTCAAAGGATCGCGAAAGGATTTCTACGTAAATAACGATAACATTTACCTGGAATCGGGCGAATTGGTGGCCGTAGAAACCCCTACGGGCGGATACGATATTGGCCACGTTTCGGTAACCGGCGAACTGGTGCGCATGCAGATGCAAAAGCATCGGGTAAAGGAAGAGGACGTTACCAAAAAAATATATCGTAAGGCGACAGCTGCGGATGTTGAAAAATGGAAGGCTGCCAAGGACCTGGAATGGGAAACCATGCACCGCACGCGCAAACTGGCGCTCGAGCTGGGGCTTTCGATGAAAATCAGCGATGTAGATTACCAGGGCGATAAAACCAAAGCGACATTTTATTATACGGCCGAAGGCCGCGTCGATTTTCGCGAACTGATCAAGAAGATGGCGGAAGCCTTCCGCATCCGGATTGAGATGCGCCAGATAGGTATGCGCCAGGAGGCGAGCCGGCTGGGCGGGATAGGCTCATGCGGACGCGAATTATGCTGCTCGACCTGGCTAACTGATTTCAAGACGGTATCTACTTCAGCGGCACGCTATCAAAATCTTTCTTTAAATACACTCAAATTAGCGGGCCAATGCGGCAAGCTTAAATGCTGCCTTAATTACGAGCTGGATACTTATATGGATGCTCTCAAGGGTATTCCGGATAATGTAAACGTGCTGAAAACTGAAAAAGGTGATGCACGCCTGCAAAAGACCGACATCTTCAAAAAACTGATGTGGTTCAGCTATCCGATGGAGGATACCTGGATACCACTGGAAATCGATCGTGTAAAGGAGATCCAGGAGATGAATAAGCAAGGCGTTTTTCCTGAGGATCTTGGTGAATCGGCAGCAGAACTGGAAAGCCAGCCGGTGAAGGTGCTCGATTATGAAAATGTTGTTGGCCAGGACAGCCTTACCCGCCTTGACGAGCGTAATAAAAAGAAGAAAAAGAACAAGAATAAAAAACCCGGAAATCAGCAGCAGCCGCAGGGAGAGAATAGACCGCAACAGGGTAACAGGCCATCGCAGCAACAGGGGAATAAGCCTCAGCAACTGCAAGGTAACAGACCACCGCAGCAGCAGGGGAACAAACTCCAGCAAGGCAACCGACCGCAACAGCCAGGTGGTAAGCCGCAGCAGCCACAGAATAAGGTAGCAAATGCTGAAGGAGCAACGGAAATTGTGCAGGCTGAAGGCGCTCAAAATGACGGACAAAACAGGAACCGTAATAACCGCCGCAACAGGCCAAACAAGAATAGAAACCGAAACAATCAGAATAAATCGAATGAAAGCGGTTCATAAGCTTTTTCTCCTGGCTTTACCTTTATCGATGATACTTTTGGGATCAGGCTGTACTGATCCCAACGCCATTATAGATCAGAATACTTCTATTGATAACCTGAATTGGTCGTACGCCAATAAGGTTAAATATGATGTAAAGATCGACGACCCGGCAACCGTGTACAATATTGATATCAATCTGCGCGTAACCGGGAATTACCGCTACTCCAACATTTTTATGCTGGTAAGGCGCAACGGTCCGGGGCTAAATGCAACCACCCGTTTCGAGCTTAAATTGGCCGCACAGGATGGCAGATGGCTGGGCACAGGTTCGGGCAACCTGTACAGTTTCCAGGTTCCTATTATTACTAACTTCAAGTTCCCGGCAAAAGGCACCTATCATTTCGAGATCGAGCAAAACATGCGCGATAACCCTCTGCGCGAGGTGAGCGACGTTGGTTTGAGGATTGAAAAAGCTACCGCACAATAACCCGGTTAATCATTTTTTTAAACCCTTTCCTTCGCTGGGTGTTATCCTGGTATGAAATGGATATGTGGTGTAATAGCGATTGCCTTATTATATTGCTCATCGTGCAGGAACAATTCTGATATACCTCAAGATGCATCTTCTGAGGCCGTAGGGCCAAGTCATGTTCCTGACAGTTTGCGAGCGGCTGTTTCAGGTACCAATACCCCCGGCACAGGTACCACCAATAAACCTGATACTGTGCCGAAAATCGTAAACCCAATAGTCGACACATTCCCGAAGAAAAACCCATAAGGCGCAGAAATTTCTCGCATTCATCTTCTAAATTTTCTACCTTCGTTTTGCTAATATTTTTATCAAAATGAGTGTGGCGTTCCTGATTGTATCCATAATAGTTTTAGCTATAGCTGTATTTCTGTTCCTGAAAAAGC
>JAICXZ010000457.1 GCA_025934475.1 Mucilaginibacter sp.
CAGCCAAGTGCGGACACTTGGCAGGGCGGGAGACTCGCCGAGACCGGTGTCGTTTGAACCGCTCATTAATGAAACCTATGACTTTATTAATCTCCTGGATGATGGAAGCTTAATCGCACCGATGAGCCTCATGCGGCTGGTGGACATAAAGGAAATAAAGTGGAGAGCTATTAACTTTATCCTCTTAAGTTTTAGCCCGCCCGGTTAAGCTCCACGCGCAACTGACATAATTAGCAAGTGCCCACACTTGCAGAGCATCTGACCTCGAAAGATATCTAATCGCTTTAAAAAAATGTAAAAAAAAAAGGCCGGATTTAATTCCAGCCTTTCAAAAAATTGTACAATCTCTATTTTTTCTTAAAATCGGGTAACCCCACCTTTTTAAGAGTTTCTTTTGCTTTTTCTACTTTCTTAGTTACAAAAGGATCATTTGCATGACTTTTAGCCTCCCCACCAATAATGGCAGGGCCAAATCCTTTTTCTACAGATCTGTATTTTATGGTAGTAGACATAATTGCTCCTTTCTTAAATCAAATATAGCTAACTACTTTCTTTTAACTAGATGTGCTACCCCCCAACTCACCCCTTCTCCACCACCACCACCGCCGAAGCCATCCCCTTCACATGCGTCAAAGAAACATGTATGCTGCTAAATCCCATTGCGCTGATGACATCATGAGTTCCACCTAAAAGTGTTATTTCCGGTTTGCCAAGTTCGTTGTTGGTTATTTGCACTTCGTTAAAGGCGGTGCCGTTGAGCCAGCCGGTGCCGAGGGCCTTGAAAAAGGCTTCCTTTGCGGCGAAGCGGGCGGCGTAGTGTTCAAACTTGTTGGCACGGCTTTCGCAGTAGGCTATTTCATTTTCAGAAAATACCAGTTCGCGGAAGCCGTTGTTCTTTTGCAGCTTCTCTTCAATACGTTCTACTTCAACAATGTCTATACCCAGGCCGGCTATCATGTGTGTGTGGTTCTGTTCAAACTTAGTAAAATAGTGGATAATGTGGTTACTTAAGAATTTACTGTACAAATATGCCGCGCCGTAGACTCACCCGATCGTATCCGCCGCTGGGCGGATCGATCACCCTCTCTATCCGCTAGCCAGCGGACAAAGAGGGTTTGTTTGTGTAGCTGAGAAATACCTCTTGTGCACATCCCAAAAAGACCCCCTCGTTGCGCAGCAGAGAGGGGGGCAGGGGGTGAGTCGACTAGCCGACTTTCTCCCGCTCCGGCAAAGCCGTCAACTTCTTGCTTGCCCTTTCCGTAGTCAGCGACGCAACAATGCAAGTAACCAATATAAGCACAATGGTACCGTTCAGGATATCGTCATCAATAATGCCGTTTTTGTAGCCAATCAGAATAATGGCTAATGTAGCCGCCGCATGCGAACTACTGAGGCCGAACATAAGATTACGCTGGGTATTGTTATATCCGAATATTTTTTGCGTTACAAACACCGATAGCCATTTCCCGGCGAGGGCAACTAAGGTTAGGCTCACTGCAATAAGCATCGCGCCGAAGCCGCCAAAAAGCACATGCAGGTTCACCACCATTCCCACGCTGATCAAAAAGAAGGGGATAAAAATGGCATTCCCCGCAAATTCGATATTGCTGAAAAGCTTGGAGGGTTTGGGGATTAACCGGTTAAGTGCAAGTGCGGCTATAAACGCACCGATAATGGGTTCCACACCTGCAACCTGGGCCAGGAACGCCGAGAAGAAAACGCAGGTAAGGATAAGCACATAATGGGAGACTTTGTTGGTTTCGGGCTTGGCCAAAAAGAATTTGGCAACACGCGGCACAACGAAAAAAACAATCAGCAAAAACACCGTAAGCGAAAAGATCAGTTGCAGCCAGAAGGCAGCGGTTAGTCCGCCGTTTTTAGCGGCGAGGATTACGGCCAGCAGGATGAGCACCGCCGTGTCGGTTAATATGGTGCCGCCGATGGTTACCGTTACAGCTTCATTTCCGGACGTCTTGTATTTACTCACAATAGGGTAGGCCACAAGCGTATGTGTGGCAAACATACTGGCGGTAAGCAACGAGGTGATCAATGAATAGCCAAAAAGAAAATATAACACCGGGAAGCCGATGACAATCGGTATCGAAAAGGTTAAAAGGCCGAATGTGAAGCTTTTATTTTTCTTCTTTTTAAACTCGTTTAGGTTAAGCTCAACCCCGGCAATAAACATGATGTATAGTAGTCCAATGGTAGCAAAAAGATCCACAGCCAGGTTTTTGCTCAGCAGGTTTAAGCCGTAGGGCCCAATAATTACGCCTGCTAAAATGAATCCCACAATATCCGGCACTTTCATCTTCGCCATTAAAATGGGAGCGAAGAAAATGATGAAGAGCACCAGGGTAAATATGTTTACAGGGTTGGTTAAAGGCAAGTGAAACTGCTGTGTCCAGTGGCTCCAAAGGCTATTTGTCATAAGATTGGTGGCGGCTATGAATATTACGGCAATTTATCAATTTACCTGTTCAGTTTCTTATCAGATTCGGCCAGCTTTTTCCTTATCGCGGTTTCCTCCTGTTTGGTGGCAATTACCTTGGTTAGCGCTATTTGGTAATAGTGCGATGCCTTGCTGTACTGGTGCTGTTTAAATGAGTAGTCGCCGGCAATGGCGTAGGCGCCGTAATATTCGGGGTTATCGATGATCAAACTATCCGCGTCAACCATTTTGCCGTCGCTGATGCGCTTGGTGATATTCCGGTAGGCAATAAAGTTTTTGTAGTCTTTTGATTGCAGGAAAGTATCAGGCGGAATGGTGAGCGCACTGTCGATGATCTCCTGGTCCTTTTTCATGCCCCGCAGCGCAAAAACCTTTTTAAGATCATAACAAACAAATTCACCCAATTGCCATGGCGAGGTGGAAACCCACACTTTTAATTTCTGCGGCTCAAAAACGATGGAATGCTGTGCCACAAATTCGTTGATGGATTTTTCGTTACCCAATCCGATGTTACTATTGTTCAGCCCTTTGGTATCCCTCAGTATGTTCACTGTTTTTTGAACCGTGTTTTTGCCAAGATTATTAACCAGGTCCTGCAGATGTTTATAGCGGTAAAGGGAAGCGCTGTTATTTAACTGTTCTATGTTCCCTTTTGATTTGGTCAACAGTTTACCCTGGAAATGATTGGCACACAGGATATAGTTTGTGTTGGGATCATACACATCCAGCGTGTCAGGCGTTTTTTCGATAACGACTGCCTTTTTATCATTTGCCGATCCCACAAGCAGCGACTCCGACACAAACATTTTTCTCTTTTTGGCGATGCCAATGGCTTCATGAATGTTTTTGGCGTACTGTAAAATCTCGCGCGCTACGAGGGATACCGGGGTAGCCGCGCTGGTTGGTACAACACTTTTTGCAGCGTTGATGGTGACGGTTACGCCTTGCTCATTCATGCCTGACACCGCCCCGATAAAACCGCCCCAGGTTACCGTCATAAACTTATAACCCTCTGAAGGCGCATAAAAGGCCACAATTTTGTCCCTGGCAAAGTCGTCGTTTACATAAAAATCAAAGTTTCGGCCGATGATCATCGTACTATCCTGCGACCGTGCATCCCATGTACCAAATGAGGTGCAGCCCACCAAAGCCAGGCTTTGCAGGGCGTGCCCAATATCGTGCGCACCATGGTAGTTGAGCAGCCGCTGATAGTTGGATCCGATATACTTGTACTTATCCGAGGCCGATTGCGATATGCCGTAAATCTCTTCTTTATCCTCTTCGGTTACATGCTTATCCAGGTTCCGATTGAACCAGGCAACAAAATACTTGAGGAAGTTGAGATAAAACTTAGAAGGAATTATTTTGGCGATTTGTGCGGTAAAATAGTCCTCCTGTTTTACCACAAGCTCTTTGGTGAGCTTCCCGTTGATTACCCCGCGCTCATACGGATCGCCTTCGACGTAAAGTTCATATAATCCGCTTTTACTTTTGCGGAACCAGCTATCCTTGAGCGTATAAAAACCGGGCGAGGGTTCGCTGCGCTCCAGTTTCTCGCTGCTGCGATCTTTTGGCTTGGGTGGATATTCAATGGCAACACAATACAGGTAAACGCC
>JAICXZ010000670.1 GCA_025934475.1 Mucilaginibacter sp.
GGCGAAGCCCGACGCTTTGATTTGCGATTAAAGGCGGATCATAAACAAAAGCAACATATTTTACTCGAGGATGGTTCCGTCCTAGTAATGAAGGGCGATCTGCAGCATCATTGGCAGCACCAGGTGGCAAAATCTGCCAGGGTGATAAATCCGAGGATTAATTTGACGTTTAGGATGATAAAGGCATTATCTTAAAGCTTTACCTTTTTTACCACCGGGGCCAAACTATCGATCGCCATCTTGATTTTTGCTATTTGTGCATCATTAAATGCTGATGAATCATTCCAATATTTGTCCCGTAAGAGAATTGATTTATCGTAATCAATTTTCTTCATAAATGCCTTCGATTTCATGTAAAGCTGATAAGTCAAAGCAATATTTTGTTTATGTACGGCGCGAATTTTCGACGGCGTTTCCCAATACTCCTTGCGGTTCGGGTCATCGATACCATATATCCAAAATTCGTTTTATCCTGTATCGCGATTATTACATCATAAAATTGATAATCTGAAAATGAAGTATCTTTCAATAGATTTATCCATTTGACTAAGGTTGTTGTATCCTTGTCTTCCCAAGCATACTGGTTTGACCTTCTATATTCCTCCCAAAATTCGTTGTAAGCAGCCTTTTTTTTATGGCAGGAAAACGACAGCAAACAAGTGATGACCAGCCCTAATTCCAACGATATTATGAAAGTGGGAGACTTCATATTACTCAAATCCTGCATTCTTATCCGCCTCACTCTTACCAATATCCAGGTTCCACGCCGAGGTTAGGAAATATGGCATCGCGCCGTTGGCATCCTTGTTGGCGTAACTACAACGGATCAGGCGGCTTTCACCTGGCGCCAACTCGATATAGTTATCGCTAAAAATCACCGGCAAAATATCGTCGCCGCGCTGACCTTTGAGCGCACGTAAATGAACCTGGAACGCCACTGTTTTACCGGTGTTGGTAATGGTAACGGAGTGATAAGTACTGTCGGCTTTTTTATCGGTATTGAACGACACCTTTAAAGTCGTTTTGTCCAGCGACTGCAATGCTGAATAATCAGTGTAGGATGCCTCTGGTGTCATATACCACTTCGATTTTTTCCAGTTCAGCACATCCCCTTTTTTGGATAGCCAGTACCAGTTTATGCTGCGTACTGTGCCTTTATCATCGGTCAATTGCAGCTTCAGGAAATATACGTCGGACAGCCCATCAGTACCCGGCAAAGTGAAACATTTCGCCGTACCGTCCGCATCAACTTCCACGGTAGCAGCATGAGTATACATTTGGCTGCCATCCAGGTTATAAATAGTGGCTTCAGCTTTCAATCCACTAAATTTCTCCAACAAGGAGTTAATGATGTCCACCTCATTGTTGGAATACGAATACATCATATGAAGCGGCTCCATCGATTTTTTCATCCCGAAATAGGTACCAGCCGGGTACAGGTAATAATCGTAAGTATGCCAAATAAGTCCCGGCCAGGGGTTACTACCCATCCATTGTACTACGCCTGTTGCGGTGTGGTACTTGTGCAGCCCGTAGCCCTCCATCATGGCCCGGTGCGCCTCATAGTTTTGAGCCTGAGCTTCGGCGATATATTGTTTAATATCGAAAGGTTTGCCATAGCGGTTTTCTAAGGCATCATTAAATACTTTGGTTGTGCCAAATGTCATGGTGCCGCAATGGTAGTTCCAGGTAGCCGTATTATACCACAGTGAATCTTTCGGAATAAACTTGATGAGACTCTCGTAAGGCGGAATCGATGGCCCCGGCGAGATCTCAGTGGCAAAGCTATATGTGCCGCCGCCATATTTCTGTGTTGTATCGGTTTCCCAATAAATTGGCGGAACCCATTCATAAGGGCCGGCCATTTTTACACCGCTGAAGCCGGAAACTTTTGATTTACTTGCATCAGCTGTAGAAATAGTTGGATTAGGCCACTTTAGTGCTGCTTCTATGTTAAGATAACCACGTTCTACGCTGGTATCGCGCGGCGGCATGTCGCTCCCATTGAGCCAAACCATAATGCTGGGCTTATTGCGCAGCCAAAGCATGACGCTGCTATCTGAGGCCATTGCGACCTGGCGTTTGGCGGCGTCCCAGTTTTCGGGATACTGCCATGCACCGCAGCACATCCAACCGGTCATTACCAGCAGGCCGTATTTGTCGCAAAGAGCATAAAAATGATCATCTTCCAACTTGCCTTCTGAGCGAACGATGTTCATGTTCATGTCGCGGTAAAGACGCAGTTCCTGTTCCTGGCGCTCTGGCGAACGGCACTGGAAAATCTCCGGCGACCATGCCGCACCACGCAGCATGATGGGCTTACCATTTACAATAAACTCACGCGATTTATCATCAATCAGCTTTGACGTGATTTGCCGGATACCGAAATTTTCGGCGATAGTATTGCTTGTCACATTTCCACGAGCAACGGAAAGCTCAATGTGGTTCAGCTCGGGTTTGCCATATTGCCATGGCCACCAGATTTTGGGATTACTGATATTAAGCTGCTTAACATTGGCCGGGGTAAAGGTTACGTCGACAATCTCGTTCGGACCCAAATGAACATTTTTTTCGAAAGTAATATTATCGTTGATCTTACCCTTCACCGTCACGTTCTGGGGATTTTTGGAATAGTTGGTCACCAAAGCATCCACTGTCAAATGAGCAACTGCTAATGATGGCAGATCAAAATTGGTAGTAACCAACGGATATTGGATACCCACTTTATCATAGGTTTTTATCTCAATGTCATTTACGATACCACCATTGTAATCTGGAGGATAATGGATCCAGTCGGCGTAATCAATAGCCAGATCGCCGCCTTTGCGCTGCGGATTTAACGGGCGTTTGATCTCCAGCGCCAAAACATTCGGACCAACCGGTTTGATGTATTTGGTGATATCCATTTCGATAATGCGGAA
>JAICXZ010000644.1 GCA_025934475.1 Mucilaginibacter sp.
CAGGTGCATGTCGATTTTCCGGCATCATCACCCTATGTGCTGGCTTGCGGTGGCACCAGTCTGAAAGTTAACGGCAGTTCGATCGTTTCGGAAACTGTTTGGCACGATTCAAATACCTCAGCAGGCGGTGGTGGAGTAAGCGAATTCTTCCCGCTTCCAACTTACCAGCAAAATGCTAATGTACCTGCATCACTCAATTCGAATTTTGTTGGACGCGGCGTACCCGACGTTGCCGGCGATGCCGACCCGAATACCGGCTACAATGTGCTGGTTGATGGCCAATCGATAGTAGTAGGAGGTACCAGCGCAGTAGCTCCTTTGTATGCTGCCCTGGTGGCAAGGGTTAACCAGCAAAAGGGGCAATGGGCCGGTTTTATCAATCCAACTATTTACGCCAATCCAACAGCGTGCCGGGATATTACCCAGGGCAACAACAATACAACCTCGAACAATAAGGGCTACAGTGCGGGGCCAGGCTGGGACGCTTGCACAGGCCTGGGTGTTTTGTCGGGATTTTAATTTGTTCTTACCATAAGCAATCGAGCCTCTCCGGACATGCCGGGGAGGCTCGATTGCTGTGACTCGAAATAAGGTATCAAAGACCTGTTTGCGCTGGATTATTTACTGACCCAGCAAATAAAATAAGACCCGATTTCATCTCCCTGATGACAAAGAAAAAGGGACGATTTATAGTAATTATATTCGGAGCCGGTGCAGTCATACCCATAATAACCGTTGTAGCCGCTGCGGCCTCTGTGCCGGTCTCGTCCACTGCGATATAAGCTTTGTGCTGTACATCGGTGATCTTAAGAGCTGCGGTTGTGCTGAGGTTTGAAAAGTCGGCTGCATCGGAGAAGGCAGTACCCATTCCCATCGCCGAAAGCTCGCCTCTGAGACTCGTTGAATAGGTGAATTGAAATTTCGGAATCGATACATCGGCCGTGCCGTTGCCTATTTTTCCCATCCAGTTTTGCCAGGTGGTGCTACTTAGCGCAGAAACAAAACTGCCAAGCGGCTGGCCGGAAGGCGGCATTACCATCACCAGGCTGTATTTATTGTTTGCGTAGGGCAATTCAAGAATGGTTGCATCGGCATCTCTGTAAAAGTTGCAGGAAATATGGCCGTTCATAAACGGGGTTTCTATTTCGCTGTTATCAGGCAGGGTAAACGTTGTAGATTTGGTATCGGATGTGTTGAATTTGGAGGCCCATATACTTTTAAAATAAATGGCGTTGATCAGGTACATCATATCGTCATTGCCGATCTTGTCGATGACCTTGGTGATCTTACCATTGGTTTGATCGCTCACCCAATTATTAATGGTTGTTAACGAAGCAGGATTACTAAAATCCAGCGATTGAATATTGGCCAGGTAACTTTTATTGCCGGTTTGAAGAAACGATGGGATAACGCTGAGGCTTTGCGTGTACCAGATCGAATTGGCGATCTTGAGCGTTGTATTCGGATCAAGTTCCGGCAGTGCCGTAATCAGCTTGTTATAGTAGCTGTTTACCTGGTCCTGGGTAAATGAACTGAAGCCCAGTACGGTTCGCATAGAATCAAGCGTTCCGTTGTTGGCTCCATTTGATGTCATGCCCAGCGCCATGCTAACACTCAGCGGCGATGTGAAAAGGTTGCTTCCATTACTGTTTGTGGCCGAAACGCTTCGAAACAGGTTGAAAGTAAAATCATTGGTATGAGCGGCCTGTTGTTGCTGAACAACGCTAAGATTAAGTTCGATGCCCTTGTTGCGATTCACATTATCGCCCTTTTTGCAGGACCCCAGCAAAGTCACGGCAACAGCCAGGTTTAGTAAAGTAAAAAAACGTTTCATATAATTTCTAAGGTTTTATTTTAACGTTACGAGCCTGAAAAGGGAAATGTTACAGTATCAAATAATTTACGCTTCGCTACTCCCGGATGTTTGCCTAAATTATAACTTTACAGAACCCCGTTACTTTTCAACAACCACCTAAAGTTATGAAAAAAATTGGCCACGCTATCGCCGTCCTGATGCTGACCTGCACCTCTGTCTTAGCCCAATCGGGTAAAGTTTATGATGATTTGAGCCTCCCCAGCAAGATATTGAAAAGCGAACGCAAATACGCGGTTTATTTGCCACCGGATTATGAGACGTCTACGCGCAGTTATCCGGTATTATACCTGCTTCACGGAGGCGGCGATGATCAGACAGGCTGGGTCCAGTTTGGCGAGGTGTTAAATATTACTGATAAAGCAATCCGCGACGGCATTGCTACGCCGATGGTCATCATTATGCCTGATGCCAATACAGGCCGTCGCGGTTATTTCAACGACCCCAAAGGCGATTGGAACTATGAGGATTTCTTTTTTAAAGAACTGGTGCCTTTTGTCGAAAAGAAATATCGCATTAAGGGCGAGAAACGTTATCGTGCGGTAGCTGGCTTATCGATGGGTGGCGGCGGAAGCTTTATTTACGCGCTGCATCACCCCGAGATGTTTTCATCGGCCTGCCCGTTGAGTGCAGCCACCGGACCTTTGACAATCGAAGATGCCAAAAAACAATTAAGCAAGGATAATCCCAACGTGGCCGATTCTGTGGTGACCAGCTATTATAACCGTCAAAGCGTATTGGCGTTGGTTAATAATGTGCCCGATGATCAGAAAAAAGCAGTTCGCTGGTATATTGATGATGGAGATGATGATTTTCTGTATGAAGGCAATTGCCTGGTGCATATTGCCATGCGCAAGAAAGAGATTCCCCACGAATTCCGTATTCGCGATGGTGGCCATACCTGGACCTACTGGCGCGAATCGCTGCCAAAGGTGCTGGAGTTTGTTTCGCAGGGATTTCATCAATATTAATTTTGCGAGGCAGGGTGTTACCGCGATGCCCATGTCTGGTATGTGAAAGACACCATAATTTGGGTCGATTTAATATTTAAAGAAACATTCTCTAACTTGAATACACTTGCTCAATTTTGATTATGAAGGTATACGCAATTCTACTCCTCTTTTTTCTGCCGTTTTCGCACGCTGATGATCTGAACTCGACCAACCTGCTCAAAAAAATGTAC
>JAICXZ010000081.1 GCA_025934475.1 Mucilaginibacter sp.
ATCTCAATAAAGAAAAGGCCATAGAAAAACTGCACCATTTGCTGGCCAAAGCTTTATTTGTTCCTAAGACGCGCAAGGCTACAAAGCCATCCAAGGCGATGAGGGAGGCGCGCCTTGAGAAAAAACGGCTGCAATCAACAAAAAAGGCCGATCGTAAAAGAAATTTTGATGATTAACGGAATCGATACAGGAGTGTAATGTTGGCCCAATTATCAGTTTGCGTCATGGTTTTAACATCCTTGGTATGCAATATAACCGCAAAGTCGATAACAAATCTCTTACCCGAATAAGCTACCCCAAACTGGTTACTGAAAACCACGGGTTCCGGTGTACGGGTTATCTCCATACTCGTTGAACTGCGTTTGTTGAACAAACTTCCCTGTACGGTAGCGTCGTAAGCAACAAAGTTAAGCTGCGGCAGATAATAAAAGAACAATTCATGATCGTGCAATGGCGTAAAACTGTGCGAGCCAATGGCAGTGCTTTGCGTGCTGACCGAATTAAATAACTGGTTGAAATCGCCTAGCCGGATAAGCGGGCCCACACCTGCGCCAGTAAAACCATTCCCAAGATTTGCATAGCTCGTAAGCGAAATATCGGCCCAGGTGCCTCTTGCCAGCAGGCGGTTGTATGCCGCTGATAGATTTACCTCAAAATCATTGTCGATCTGGTACTCCCAGCCATCCGGATGGTAAAGCCCGAACCATTTGTGTATAGTTTGCTGGGTTTCCTTACCCAAAGCCGCTGGACCAACAACCCCTATTTGAGCGCCCAGTTTTAGATTGCTTTCGTTTTTGTAAAGCAGATTCAAATTAGCGCCAGCATAAAGGTAAGCAGCGAAGGGTCTGTCTATATAGCGGGGATCATCGAAGCCTTGCAGATTGATACTTCCTGTTTGTGGTGTGTACAATTTTTGGCCTATTTCGAGGCCTAAAACTTTGTTTTGCTGATGATGTGCAGAATCGGGCTTTAGCGCATGGCGAAAATAAACAAAGGTGCCGGCGGTATAATACCGGTCGTCTCCTTGTGCCAGGTACGAATCATCGTCGGTTTCAATTCCAATTTCGTTGCGGTGTGTTTGCGCAAAAGCATGCAAACAGGAGAGGCACAGAATACTGCAAAGTAGGTTTTTTATCATCAGCGCACAGTTGAATCGAGCTCCTAAAATAAAAAAAGCCCTGAAATATCAGGGCTTCTCTCAATCAAATGTGATATTTATTTAAATGTATAACCTACGCTTACGCCGCCTGCAGGGATAATGCCTTCATCATATAAGATTGGAACAAATCCTATCCTCATGGTGATCCCTTTGTGTTCGGGCTGGTAGCGGAAGCCGATGGTGGCTGTCGCAATAAAGCCCGTTATCTTATCAAATTCCCATTTACTATTGCCTATGTTGGTGCCCGTTGAGTTCATAAACGTTGTACCCGCACCGAGTTCTATCATAGCGGCATGCTCTCCGATCAGGTAGTTTACCTGGAAAGGAACTGTAAACACTGTGTTGCCGCCTGAACTGAAGAAGCCTAAACCTACACGGTATCCCCAACCGTTACGTTCCTGGTGGAAACGTGTGTCGTAGTTGGCTGATATTGCTAAACCGGCGCCTCCAACTTCAATGAAAGCGTTTTGAGCTTTGATTACGTGATTTGCCGAAGTATCCTTAACCATCAAAGTGGTATCGGTTTTCTTCATGGTTGTATCTGCCTTCTTAGCTGGGATTGTATCAGTCTTTTTAGCTATCGTGGTATCAATTTTTGCAATCTGGGTTGAGTCTGCTTTTTTAGCAGATTGATCACCGCTGTTGCTTACTTGTTGAGTCGCGTCGTCTTTTTTAGCCTGCTGATCCGTAGCTGGTGTTTGCTGAACTGCGTCATCTTTCTTTGCAGGCTGATCGGTAGTCGCTACTTGTTGAGTTGCATTATCTTTTTTAGCCGATTGGTCAACAGGCGTTGTGGTAGCTTGTTGTTGCTGAGTAGCGTCATCCTTCTTTACAGCCTGATCAGTAGTGCCTGCTGCCTGCTGTTGACCACCGTCTGTTGCTTTTGGCTGGCTGGCGTCGGTATTTGGAACAGGAGGAGTGACAGTGCTGGTTGCGGCAGCTGCTGGTGCGGTTGTTGCCGTTGACGAAACCGGGTTGGCAACCGGTTTAGTTGCATTCTCAGTTTTCTGAGCAGCATCTGGTTTGATAAGCGCAGAATCCACTTTTGCCGCAGCATTGTTTTTAGCGAGGTCGGCTTTTTCTTTTGCTGCAACGATCTCGTTAAATTTCTTTGCGAGCGATCCGTCAGGATCGATAACCATCGTTGTATCCGCTCTGTGAACCAGCATCGCGCCTGCTTTGATCACCAGCGTGGTATCTGCTTTGATCAACTGCGAGTTGCCCGGTTTCTTGGTAAGCGACGTATCTGCATTCGACGCCAGTTTATTGCTCTTCACGGTATCCGACACCGTTTGCGCCTTCAGGCCAAGGTGGCAAATGACGAGCGCAAATAGGATAATCCTGGCTTTATAAGTAAAAAGATGGTTCATTCCAAGTGTATTTAATAGTATGACTTCTTAGTTCAGTTTTGGCGTATTACGATAGTGTTAACTAAAAAGTTTCAGACTTGAAAATCCACTGATAAGAAAAAATCCCTGTTTTTGGCAGGGATTTTATAGAAAAATGCAGAAAATATGATTAATTCTGTATCAGTTCATTACGGGTTTCAACTCATCTTTCACGGTGAGGTCCAGCGGGTTATCTACTTTTTCGTCCAAAAGTGCAAGGTCAATGACCTCGCGCATGTCGGTAACGTAATGAAACAGGAGATCTTTAATGTAATCTTCTTTTATTTCGAGAATATCTTTTCTGTTTGACTTGGAAAGGATAACTTCCTTGATATTAGCGCGTTTTGCTGCAAGTATTTTTTCCTTGATCCCGCCCACCGGCAATACACGTCCGCGAAGGGTTATCTCGCCGGTCATGGCCAGGTGCGGTTTAACCTTACGCTGGGTAAACGCAGAAGTGAGTGCAGTAAGCATAGTAACGCCGGCCGACGGCCCATCTTTCGGTGTCGCACCCGCAGGCACGTGCACGTGTATATCCCACTGATCGAATATTTTATAGTCGATGTTAAAATCTTTGGCGTGAGCCCTCAGATAAGCCAATGCGATCGAAGTTGATTCCTTCATCACATCGCCCAGGCTGCCTGTCATTGTAAGGCGACCTTTACCGGGGCTTAAGCTGGCTTCAATAAACAAAATATCGCCACCAACTTGTGTCCAGGCAAGACCGGTAACCACACCGGCAACTTCATTGCCTTCGTATAAGTCTTTGTCAAAAATCGGCGCACCCAATATTTTTTCGAGCTCCTTTTTTGTTACCAAAGGAGTGTGTATATCACCCATGGCGATGGTTTTGGCCACACCGCGAACCACAGAGCCAATCTTCTTTTCAAGCGACCGGACGCCTGACTCACGGGTATAATCCTCGATGAGTTTTTCAAGCACATCGTTTTTGATGGTTATATCCTTTGTCTTCAATCCGTGCGCTTCCCGCTGCTTAGGTACAAGATAGTTTTTAGCTATCTCTATCTTTTCTTCGATGGTATAACCATTTACATCAATGATTTCCATACGATCAAGCAACGCTGGCTGTATGGTGCTTAACGAATTGGCAGTAGCAATGAACATCACGTTCGACAAATCAAAATCGACTTCAACATAATGGTCATAAAAAGTACTGTTTTGTTCAGGGTCAAGAACTTCAAGCAGTGCAGACGAAGGGTCACCCCTGAAATCATTGCCTACTTTATCAATCTCGTCCAGGATAAACACAGGGTTGGCTGCGCCGGCTTTCTTAATAGCCTGGATAATTCGGCCTGGCATGGCGCCAATATATGTTTTACGGTGACCGCGGATCTCAGCCTCATCGCGAATACCGCCTAAAGCCATACGAACATACTTACGGCCCAAGGCCCTTGCTATCGATTTACCCAGGGAAGTTTTACCCACTCCGGGAGGACCAACCAAACAAAGGATAGGTGCCTTCATGTTGTGCTTCAGTTTCAGCACGGCGAGATACTCGATAATGCGTTGCTTTACTTTTTCAAGCCCGAAGTGGTCCTTGTCCAAAATCTTCTGAGCCCGCTTCAGGTCGAAGTTGTCGGTTGTAAACTCGTTCCATGGCAGGTCAAGTAGCAACTCCAGATAGTTGATCTGCACCGAATAATCGGCAGCTGCCGGATTAGTGCGCACCAGCTTTTCGAGTTCCTTGTTAAAGTGATCGCCAACCTCTTTTGCCCATTTCTTTTTGGCAGCGCGCGTGCGCAGATTTTCGATCTCAAGATCAGGAGTATTGCCACCTAATTCTTCCTGGATAGTTTTTAACTGCTGATTCAGGAAGTAATCGCGTTGCTGTTTATCCAGGTCGATGCGAACCTTGCTTTGTATCTGGTTTTTTAGCTCCAGCATCTGCAGATCGAGCGTCAAGTGCTCAAGCACCAGTTTCGCTCTCTCACGCAAGTTAGCTACCTCCAGCAAACGCTGCTTGGCGGCCATATCGGCATTCATGTTTGATGAAATGAAGTTGATCAAAAATGAAGTGCTCTCGATATTCCGAATTGCGATCCCAGCTTCGCTTGGGATGTTTGGCGACAGCTGGATAATGCTCATGGCCATGTCCTTAATGGACGAAACCATGGCTTTAAATTCTTTGTCTTCCTTTGGTTTTATCTCCTTGAAAGATTCCACTGTGGCCTTTAGGTAAGGCTCACTCTGTACCTCTTCCCTTAGCAGGAAACGTTTTTTGCCCTGTAGAATAACGGTGGTGTTGCCATCGGGCATTTGCAGCATCTTGATGATGAGGGCCATGGTACCCACATTAGCCAATTGGTTAAATGCCGGATCCTCAACAGCTACATCCTGCTGCGCAACTACACCTATCATTCGCTTGCCTTTATTGGCATCGCGTATTAACTTGATCGATTTATCCCTGCCTACCGTGATTGGAATAACTACACCCGGGAAAAGCACCGTATTGCGCAAAGGCAATATGGAAAGCACCTCGGGCATTTGTTCATTATTCATCTCCTCCTCATCCTCTGATGACATCAGCGGAAAAAATTCGGAATCCTCATTTATAATCGGCAAAGCATTTTGTATATCGAACGGATCAAAACTCATCAAATACCCTCTTTCTGTTTAGTAGCGTCATTATGTCAGCCCCGCAATGGCGGGGAATAAAAAATAGTGGCAAAACCGTGTGTTTGCCAGCGAGACCACTATAGTTCAAGACGTGTGCCAATAAGTAACAACGTCAGGAATTTTATTTAAATATACGATTATGGCTACGTTATTTAGTCTCGTACTTTTTTCGAAAAATGCGCTCATATTTCATTGGAAATACAGCTCTTCCTGTTTATAAAACCTGTTTTGGCGCTATCCGGTTCTTATTTTTTTATAAAATTTTGGCGAGGCATAATATTTTGAAATAAAATAAGTTAAGAAGATAAGGTAAAGTATATTAATTTTGTTACAAAGTTAAGCACCTAATGCGACGACTATCGATTCTACTGTCTGTATTGATGTTTTCTTCATTGCCGGTCGTTTACGGCCAGAATGCCTATTTTAAGATGGGGCAACAGGCTTTTTTCGATGGTGACTTTAAGGCAGCTGTCGCTCATCTCGAAAAATCGTGTATTATCGATTCGACCAACAGCAGCGCCCTTTGGATGCTGGGCTATTCCTATTACCACAGCCAGAACTATAAAAAATCTATCGCCGCCTATAATCGTGTTATTGCCCTAAAACCTGCTGATGCCTCGGCCTATTATTACCGTGCCAGGGCAAAAAGCTATTATGCTAAAGAGGGTCAGTTAGCGGACGCTGACAAAGAAAAATACCTATTGGGCGCCATTGTCGACTTTACCAAAGCGATCGATATTGATCCGAACGACACTCAGAACAACAAAAAATGCTTTCAGAATCGTGGTATAGCTTATCGCGAGTATGGCGAATTTAAATTACAACCGGGCTCCAAATTCTTTGACAGAACAAGAGGTATCAATTCTCTAAAAGCTTCCATTAATGATCTGCAAAAGGTTTTGGCAGATGACCCTTCGCGCCAGGATATTTCCTCGCTGATTGATCTTTCCAAACAAAGGCTTGCGGAAAGTACAGCATTCCAGGCCCATCACTGACCAAATAATCCCCTTACGTAGTAGTTGTTGAAACCTAGTGTGCGGGTATATTGCCTTTTTGCTATATTATAAATAGAATCGGGAACATAGCCTAAATTTTCATGGGTTTCATTTAATACTTTTCCGAAGATGGTGGCCTTTGTATGGTTATAAATTAAGATCAGCTTTACTTTATCCCCCTGCTTTTTGATGATAATGGACTGGGTCTTTAAGCTAGTGTCAAGAGCCCTGTAAGTTGTGATTCCCTCCGTTTCGGAAACAGCATAGCTGCTTGTCCAGGCAGGTTTATTAATGTCGGCGTCTGCAAACAGGCTAAGTTCATTGTCCCAGTTTTGGATATGCACTTTTAATGTTTCAGAATCTCTGTTGTGGATCGCCTTTTTGGTTACGAGCGGATTTGATTTGGCCAGTCTTGCCGCTTCCGATTTGAAGTAAGCCTTTAGGTCAAAGAATTTGGGGGTGCTGGTTGTGCTCCCTGATTTGCAGGACACGATGGCCAGCAAACCAGGGAGTAACCCCAGGAAAAGATATTTTTTATACCAATACATTACCGGTCATTTCGGGAGGGATAGCCACACCTATCATTTTGAGGATAGTAGGAGCAATATCGCCCAGTTTGCCGTCCTTTACCTCCTTAACATCATCGTCTATCACGATGCAAGGCACTAGGTTTGTGGTATGCGCGGTATTTGGCGAACCGTCGTCGTTGATCATATAATCGGCATTGCCATGGTCGGCAATGATGATGAATGAATAGCCGTTTGCAACACCTGTCTCCACAACTGCCCGTGTACACTGGTCGGCGGTTTCAGCAGCTTTCTTAACAGCTTCAAATACGCCGGTATGGCCAACCATATCGGTATTAGCAAAGTTGAGGATCACTACGTCTGGCCAGCCGCTTTGCAGCTCCGGGATGATAGCATCGCGAATACCTGCGGCACTCATCTCAGGTTGCAAATCGTAAGTGGCCACCTTTGGTGAAGGGATCAACAAGCGTTTTTCGTTTTCAAATTCTTTTTCACGACCGCCCGAGAAGAAGAAGGTTACGTGCGGATATTTTTCGGTTTCGGCGATACGGATCTGGTTTTTGCCTGCGTCCTGTACAATTTCGCCCAAAGTTTTGGTCAAATCATCCTTTCTGAACACCACGCGCACATTGTTGAATGTTTCGTCGTAAGTGGTCATGGTGATATAATGCAGGTTGAGCGGATGCATGTTCTGCTCAGGGAAAGCCTTTTGTGTTAGAGCCATTGTGATCTCGCGTCCGCGGTCGGTCCTGAAATTGAAGCAGATAACCACATCGTCGTTCTTGATCACCGCAATTGGTTGGCCATTGTTATCAACTTTTACTACAGGCTCAACAAACTCGTCGGTGACACCGGCGTCGTATGACTCCTGTATCGATTTGGTAATACTGTCTGTATGCTTCCCTGTGCCGTTTACCAGCAGGTCATAAGCTTTTTTAACGCGCTCCCAGCGATTGTCGCGATCCATCGCAAAGTAGCGGCCTATAATTGACGCTACCTGGTATGGCGTATTTTTAATATGATCTTCCAGTTCGGTAATAAATCCGATACCTGAGTTAGGGTCAGTATCACGTCCATCGAGAAAAGCGTGGACATAAACATTTTCAACACCCAGTTCACTGGCAGCATCACACAGCCCCTCTACATGCCTGATGTGCGAATGCACGCCGCCATCGGACACTAAGCCTATCAGGTGAATATTCTTCTTATTTTGTTTAGCATAGTCGAAAGCCTCTTTTAGCACAGGGTTAGTCAGAAACTCCCGGTCGTCTACCGCCTTGTGAATGCGGCCAAGTTCCTGGTATACAATGCGTCCGGCGCCAAGGTTCATATGGCCAACTTCCGAGTTGCCCATTTGTCCGGCAGGTAATCCTACCGATGTTCCGGATGCTTCAAGTTTCGAATTAGGATATTTTTTTAACAATGAGTCGAAGAAGGGGGTGTTTGCATCGTATATTGCATTTGACTTGTCGTTTCGGCCATAACCCCAGCCATCGAGGATGATGAGTACTACTTTTTTCTGTTTTTCCACAATGCAAATATAAAGGCAACGTTTTAAGATTAAAAACGTTAAAAATCATTGCTAAGTTAATTTCACCAGGAGCCCAAAAATTGCCGATATGACAAAGCTTTACCTCTTTTTCCTGTTGATCTTTTCTTCTGCATTCGTGAATGCGCAAGATCCTATTGAGCATACTGCGGGGCTTATCAAATCGGGTGAAATTCAACAATTGGCCAAAACATTTGCACCTACAGTTGAGCTCTCTATTCCGGACGCGGACGATAGCTATCCCGCCCACAAAGCAGCTGAATTATTAGAGGCCTTTTTTAAGCAGAATCAGCCGAGGTCGGTAAAGATATTACACCGTATTACCTCTAATCCTAACTACCGTTTTGCTGTGTTGTTGGTTTCAACCAGCAATGGTAATTATCGTATATCGTTCAACCTCAAGAATAAAGGTGGTCATTTTGAGTTAAATGACCTGCATATCGAGTCGGAAAGGCGAAATAGTCCCTAAATGTTTTTACTTTTGGGCTGTTAACTGCTCAAGGTTTGGATAAACAAGTTATTCACCAATTTATAACCGGCGCACTTGCC
>JAICXZ010000407.1 GCA_025934475.1 Mucilaginibacter sp.
ACTATGGACCATGGTCCATCGACTATGGACAAAAACAAAATATCAGTAATGAAAAAAATATTAGTTGCCTCCCTGATCTTATCATCTGCAATAAATTTTGCCTTCGCTCAAAAAGATGTTGAAGCTAAAAAGATATTGAACGCTGTGAGCCAGAAATACAAATCATATAGTATGATCAAGGCTGATTTTACCTTCCTGCTGGATGATCCGATGGCGAAGATCAAGGACACTCAGTCGGGCACACTGGTTACGCAGCCTAAGCTCAATAAGTTTAAAGTGACGATTTACGACCCAACCAATAAAACAGCTGTAGCCCAGGAGATCATCAGCGATGGTAAAAGCCAGTGGACCTACGCAGTGAAAGACAAAGAAGCCGAATTAAATGATGTGGACCACAGCGAGGACAACTTGAACCCGGCGCAGATATTCGCAGTATATGAGCATGGCTATAAATACGTTTACAACGGCGAGGAAACTGTTAATGGAAAAACGTACCAGGTTATTGATCTGAGTCCCGAGGATGCTAAAAAGCCCTTTTTTAAGGTGAGATTATCGATAGACAAGGCGAAGAAATTGATACACAGTGCGGAGATATTCGACAAAAATGGCAGCCGTTATACTTATACGATCAATACGCTAACGCCGAACCCGAAATTACCCGAAAACATTTTTACGTTCGACAAAAAGACGCATCCCGGCGTTGAAGTGGTCGATCTTAGATAAACAACAAAAACCCTAGTGTTGAAGAGATATCAATAGAGGCAACCATAGGGGTATAGGCCCTCTAAGAGATAAGGCTTAGACTTGGCCCATTCGAAGGTAGATAAAAACAACTAACCTCATAGTTAATATTTTACAAAACTGACGCATTTGTCAGTTTTTTGACAATACGAGCTGTCGGGCAGGTTTTGAATCTACCTAAAATCGATAAATTGATAAAAATCAAATAATTACTTCACTTTCTTAAACACGATTTTCTCGTACAGCGGCCCGCTGGCGGATTGCACATCTGCAGTCAGTACCATTGACGCGGTATCCAGTGAAGTACTTGTGTAAGGCGCCGAATAGGACTGAACCCGGCTGGCAACTCCGTTAATGCTGGTATATAAAGTTTGCCAGTCTACCTGATACTTGAGAGTGTTGACAGCATAAACGGCCGTATCAATAAAATGGTTTAAGCCTTCATTGATATACAAATTGCCATATTTGCTAAAGATATAATGATCAGTTGCGACACCGTGATAGATGGTATTGGAGCCATTGTAGGATATGGTATCGCTCACAATATTCCAGTTACCCACCAGAGCCGTGTTGCCGATAAGCGTTGTACTTGTATCTGCCTGGGTGCTATTGTTGTTGTTATTTATTGGAGTGATTGTGTTTTTCACACAGGACGAAACGCTGATAGTAACGATCAATGCAAAAAATGCGATGTAAAAAATTCTCATAATTAAAGGTTTTGTCAAACTTACACTAATAACGCGGATACCAGGCTATTTGCATGGTTAAGTTAAACTATCCGTGATTTTTGATTTCTTCCGGTTTTTTTATCCTTACGAGTGCCAGCCGCTTAATGCTACAACAGGTGGAATTCAAAATTTCATTTCTTCGATCGTCACCGGCTCATTAAAATTGCTGTAACGTATCCAGCGGGGACTGATTTTAATATGAACCAAACCGGGCCAATTTGCGGTGCGCTCCCTGCCATCGGGCCAGGTTGCATAATAAATTTCGCGGTAGTGATCGCCTGCCGCGTCTTCGGATAAAATTTCTGCTTCGCCGTCGTATTGAACCGTAACCTCGTCATCCCACCCTATTACAACTGAAACCGATGGATTTTGGAGAATATTGGCGTATTTTCTTGATGAATTTACCGTATCGAATATAATCTCCAACTGATCCGAAACCGCTATGCCAACCAGGGCAGACTCAGGTTTACCCTCAGCATTAACCGATGAAACAACGCCAAGCTTGTGGCTATTGATGAATTGATGGATGACTTGTTTCATAAGATGCTTTTAAAAGTTTTATAATTTCCAGGAACAAAACTAAACCGGACGTCATGGTGAGGAACGAAGCCATCTCTACACATGCAAATCAATCATCCGAAATTTTCTTAGTGAACGAAATCCTTTAGATTACTTATCTGTAAGTCCATCGTCAGTTTAAAATAATCCCGGTCCGCCAACTGGCACAGTTCAGAGAAGATGGCTTCGTTCCTCGCCATGACGGTTTTATTTTTTATGGGTGGATTCGCCACATTTCCTAATTCTTCGAATCCAACCCAACCTTTTTCCGCCGTTCCATCACCTCTCTCCAGGTAGTGAGAATGTATCCGTTTTTAGTTAAAAACGCTTTCAGCCTCGGATCCAGCATAGCCATCATATCGCCTTTACGTTTTTGGCTCTCATTGCAGATGTATTTGAACGTCGAAGATGGATTAGTGCAGTGCATGATGACCATGGTGAGGCCTGGGCTCAACCTGCCAATACTTTCGATATAATGATCGGTATACCATTTTTGAATTTCGGCATCGGTTTTATGGTCGATGTCGGGCATTTGCCAGTCGTAGCTTGAGTTATGGAGGTCATCCAGCACAGGCAGGCCGTTTTGCCACAGCATCGTACCGATGTCCTTGGCTTTGGTCAGTTCGGCAGGCTCGGGAATGTTCATACCTTCGACGTATTTGCCTTGTTGTTTCAATTGGACCATGGTTGCTGCTTTTGCTTCGGCGCGGTAAAACAAATCATCGCCACCGGGGAACATAACGGGTATCTGTTTTTCGATGCCTAGCTGGAGGTATTTTTCGAGGAAGGCCGGTTTCGAAAACAAGGTGCCCATGTGCGAATCGAGGTGCGTCGGTTTAAAGCCCATAGCCAGCGCGCGGTCAAGCTGCGCCCGAATCTCTTTATCTACTTCATCGGGTTTGGCGCTGAAATAAACCGCCACTACAGCCGGGTAAAAACAACCCTGTTTATCCACCAGGCCGGGCACATTTGATTTTCCGGCTAAAGGTCCCCAACGGTAATTCTGCCATTCGGATGTTAAGGTGAGGTGCAACCCTGCATCCAGGTTAGGATGATCTTTGATATAAGCCACCATCTCGGGCACCCACGGACAAGGCATCATCACACTGGTGGAGGTTGCTACCCCCTGCCCTGTCGCCTGCTCGACGCCATCGTTTGAGTCGTGCGACATGCCGGCATCGTCAACATGCAGGATCAGCACTTTGGCGCCTTTGGACCAGCCGAGTTTCTCAGCGTAGGTTTTGGTATCCTGAGCGAAGGACCAAAACGAAAGACAGACAAGAAAAGTAAACAGTAAGGTTTTTTTCATAATTGGTTGAACACAATTAAGCTAATTTAAATGATTGACAGGATTATATAGCAATGAAAGTTCTGGTAGCGCTTGTACGAGGATAAACGGCAGGAAAAGGGGCAGGAAATGCATACTTCTCCATCTTCGCCCCCGCAGTCTGTGTCTTCACAGACTGCTGAAGTTGAACGAAATTCGTTTGGCAGTCTGTGAAGACACAGACTGCGGGAGAAAGACATTGGATAAGCCATTGAATAAATGGCGTTCCGGTTCAGACAAATTTCTTTAGCTTTACGGCCATTCATGAGCAAGCTGCAATTCAAAAACAAATGGGTATTGGTTACCGGGGCATCCGCCGGCCTGGGTGAGGAAATGGCACGTCAGCTTGCACACGGGCATGGGGCTAACCTGATCTTGCTGGCTCGCCGTAGAGAAAAGCTGGAGCAGCTTCAGACTGAGCTGGAGAAAGAGGCCAATGTATCCGTAAAAGTAATCACCGCCGACTTATCAAAGCTCGAGGAAGTAGACCGAGCGTTAGATGAGATCATGAAAGACGGTCAGCTACATGGAGCCATCCTTAACGCAGGTATCACCTACTTTGGCCGTCACGATGAACTAAGCTGGGACTACTTCCAAACCATGCTTCAAACCAACGTGAATGCCGTGATGCGAATGACCAACCGACTTGTCGGGCATTTTGAAAAGACCGGTAACGAAGGCGGGTTAATGATCGTTTCGAGCATGGCTGCTATATTCCCGGTGCCTTACCAGGCTGCTTATTCGGGCACCAAATCATTTATTTTGACCTTTGCCACTGCGCTTTCCCACGAGTTGCAAAATCCGCGTTTTTCAATTACTGTTTACACCCCGGCAGGCATCGTAACCGAAATGACCGCCGGCGAAAAATTCAACGGGCTACAAAACTGGCTGATGCCGGTTGAACAAGCAGCCAAAGAGGGCCTTAACGCCTTTAAGAACCGGAAGA
>JAICXZ010000826.1 GCA_025934475.1 Mucilaginibacter sp.
AACTACAAGGAGTTCGCTATTGGCCTTGATCTTAGTTATATGCGCGGCTATACCAACGTAAAGCGGCAGGATAATCACATTGCCGCTAATATCAATTTTATATACAATTATAGTCCATATCTTCCGGTTGCGGCTGAGTTGCAATTCGGCACACTTTCAGGCGGAGGCACAAAGCCCTCTCTCGACAGATATGGTCGGAAATATACAAATAACTACGAAGCGTTTATACTGCACGCCGACTTCCAGTTGGGCGAAGTGATCGATTACTCTCAAAATGATTTCCTTAACATTATCAAGAACTTTTATTTCGGGACCGGCTTTGGTGTAGTATTTAATAATAACACGGTACAGCGCACCAACCTGTATGATGGCAGAACCCTTGCTGATGGTGAAAAAACCCCTAATAATGGTCCGGCAACTTATGTATTCCCCGGCACTAACAGTAGCATTAACTTAACGCTTCCGCTGCGTTTCGGATATGAGTTTAAGATCTATAACGATTATTCGGAACCATTCATGGCCATCGACTTAGCCTATGTTCACAACATGGTTTTTGGAGAGGGTTTGGATGGCTACGACGACCCGTCGAATATCTTCAAAAACAATGCTACCAATCAATACCGCCAGATTGTAATTGGCGTTAAATTTAATTTTGGCAATATTACCTCCTACAATAAGCTGATCAGGCGATTCTAAGCTTTGAACATCGAAGAAATACGCGACTACTGCCTGGCTAAGCCTGGTGTGACCGAGGATATGCCCTTTGGCGAGGATACTCTTGTGTTTAGAGTGGGCGAAAAACTTTTCCTGTTAACCAGTATTTCCAGGAGTTCTCAGTTTAATGTTAAATGTGATCCGGAATTAGCGGTTGAGCTGCGCGAGCGCAATTCCGAGGTACAACCCGGCTATCATATGAATAAAAAGCACTGGAACACCGTTCATACCGACGGCAACCTCACCAGGAAGCAGCTTTGCGACATGATCGACCACTCTTACGATCTGGTTCTAAAAAGTCTGCCGAAAAAAGTGCAGAATGAAATTGCCGATCTTTAAACGTCGACTTTTACCTTAACAGCTTAATAATATCCTTACACCCGCCTTCAATCAACTCAAATACCGGTTCAAACTGGCTATCGTCATAATACGGATCCGGCACTTCGCGATTACCCAGGAGCAATCTTACTTTGGATGCCAATCCCTCATCCGGAGCCATTGACTGCACATCGGATAGGTTGTACCTGTCCATCACAAAAATGTGATCAAATCGCTCGAAGTCGCTGAGCCTGAATTGCCTGCACACCTGCTTGCTAATATCAATGCCATGATTACGTGCGGTGCGTACAGAACGGCGATCAGGTCCTTCTCCTACGTGCCAGCTGCCTGTTCCGGCGGAATCAACTTTCCAGTCGAGGTCATGCTCATCGGCCAGGTGCTGCATAACACCCTCGGCCAACGGAGAACGACAAATATTTCCAAGGCAAACCATCAGTATTTTCATAGCTGCGGTTTGGGATCAGGAATTAAATGCAGTAAGTGCTTTTTCTATGCGGGCAATAGTTTCCTTTTTGCCCAGTAAGACAGCAATGTCAAACACATGCGGCCCGAACTTACCACCTACCAGCATGATACGGAAAGGCAGCATTAACTCGCCCGGTTTGATACCCCGCTCTTCGGCTAAAGCCTTGAAGCGCGTTTCAAAGTCGTGCGGATCTATTAGCTCGTCGGTATTACTGAGCATGGTGATAATGCCCTCAAAAAAGTTGGTTTTTGCGTCGGTCCAC
>JAICXZ010000192.1 GCA_025934475.1 Mucilaginibacter sp.
ACGTAAGGCTTGCTGTCGGGATTCTCGTCCATTACGGAGATAATATCGTAAGGTCCCCGCTGCAGGTAGAAATTATTTTTAGTTACCAGTTTTCCCGCATGAGCGTCTTGTTCATAGGCTGACCGAACTACTTTCACATAGCTTTCGTCGTTGTTCTGCTGCATAACAAACTCTTTCGGGTTTTCGCGCAGTATGTAAACCGCTCCCTTCCCTACTGCATATTTCTCTTTGTCGGCAGCTGGGTGTATTCCAAGGAGTTTAAATAAATGTTCGGACGGTGCCTTAAACTTATTGCCTTTGGTATCCCACCAGTCCATTACTGATTGATAGGGATCGTCGTCACGACCACAATAGATTAGCACACCGCCTTTTTTAACCCAATCCGCCAGGTGCTGGTGAACTTCGGCATTGATAGGCTTCATATTCGAATAACTCATCACTAAAACCTTGATACCGCTTAAGGTTGGCGGATAAGCCAGGTTTTCCATGTGAACAGTCTGCACGGGGATGCCTCGTTTTACCAGTGGCAAGGTTTGTCCGTAAAAATTTGAAAACTGCGGATCCTCGAAACCATTATGAGTCGGGAAGCGCTGGAACATCAACGAATTACTCATCAACACTCCTATTCCATTTACGCCGTTTACTTTGTTTTTCGACAAAGGCATATCGTTCAGCGCATTGATCATCACTTGCATCTGGGTCGAATAATACTTGGGGATCAGTACCATCGAATCGTTGTGCGCGATTTTATAAGGGCGCGTGTAAATACGTTCCGGCCAGGGCATTACCTCGTAGTTGTCGATCATCGGGTAAAGCAGTTCTGCGGTGAAGGTAGCCTGGTAATTGCGCTTGTAATCGGCCCAGTCGCGCGGCCAGTCTTCGATTGGGTCAGTCAGGAAGAAAAGTTTGCGACCGGTTGGTGCTGTCATGGAAACCATGGAGCCGTATTCAAGGAAGGCATTTTCGAAAACGCGTTCTTTTTTTTGTCCGTCGAAATAAGTGGGCTCACGCGAAGTGCCTGTCCATACCTGGGCAATGTAACCATCTATCCCCGGTAATGATGCCAAACTTGCTTCTGGGCTAACGATCTGCCATGACGAATAATTCACCAGCGAGTGCGTAGCGATATAAACCTTAATTTCCTTGCCTTTGCTTTTTCCATACGCTTTAGCATAGCCCGAAACCTGTTTGATGGCTTCGTAATATAAATGATATTTCAGCTTGCTGGACAAGTAAGTATTCTCCGGTGATGCGTCCTGAGGTCGCCATGGAAAACCATAATATTTTTGCCATTCGGCCTTAAACGGAGCGCTGTAACCTGCGCGGGCCCAAAACTCAGGTTCTTCTAAAAAAACAGTGGTAATGCCGGCATCAATCACGCGTTTTACCACCGCCGTCTTCATGTACTCAATAAAAGATTGAACCGGGACCACGTAAGGCATATTTTTTCCATGGAAGATGGTATCGCCTTTTACCGTCACCTGCCCAACGCCAAGGTGATTTTGGCCGTCCCATTTACCCAGGAAGTAATCATAATAGCTGCCCCAGGCAATGCCGGTCATGAAAGCCGTTTGATAGCCTTTGTCGCGCCATGATTGTACGCGCTGCTCAAAGGTTAAACCGGCATGGTCATTAGTTCCGTAAACGATAGCAACATCAGAGCGAACATCAATTTGGGGTATCCATTTGCTGCTGGTTTGGAAAGCCGTTTTTTGTCGTGGATGCTCATATTCAGCGTTGTATTTCTGTGCGTAAACCGAGCATGATAATGCCAGCAAAAAGCAAAGCAAAGAAGTTTTATTCATGTATTAGTTTATAGAATGTTTTGGTGAGGTGATGTAAAGTCATAAGTAGAAGGAGGGCATTGCGGCCCTCCCTCCTATAAATTTAAGGATATTTAATTGCTACCGGTTCACTATAATTATACTCATCAAGGCCGGCGTTTATCCTCGCTCCTACGCGGAAATATACATCCTGCTGCGGTAGCGCGCCACCGGTAGTGGTAATGCTTATAGTTTGGCCCAACAATACCGTTCCGGTTGATCCATTATACGATGTAAGCTTGGAATAACGCGGATCGTAGTTATTGTTGCCATCATATTTGGTATTGCTCACATACAGGTTGATGTCGGTAATATCCTGCTGGTATGCCGTATTGGCTGTGCCACGGGTAACCTTTACCTGTACCGTTACTGTGCTATCAGCATTAAATACCGGGCTGCCAACCATTTGAACACGCAAAAACGGCTCAACCTTAAAGGTCATATCGGTAGTTGTATTGCTGCCTTTGATCACCACATTCTGACTTTGGTCAACGGTGACATTGCCAACACTATCGGTTTGCACAAGTGGTACAAACGGCCCTTCTACCGATATCTTGTAAGTAGCGGCGAATATCTTCGTATTGTTAAACGTGCCATCCTGCATCGACTGAAAATAATATGGCGTCGGATTGGCGCTATAGCTGGTTTCGAGCAACTTAACACGAGTGCCGCCACCACCAATCTCCGTTTGCACACCCTCGCCCGTTCCTGCGTCTAAAACCTGTCCATGCAGTGTATTATTTGGCGAAGGGTAATTATCGATTTTGGAGCATGAGCTGCCTGCGATGGCCGCAAGGCAAAATGCTATATAATAAAATGTCTTTTTCATAGTCTTCATTAATAACCTGGGTTCTGAATCAGTTTTGAACTCTTAGAAATAGCACCCGGAGGTATTTGTTCGTAATACCATTTGGGGTCGTAGGTATACACGTCGTTGCGTTCGTCGGTACGGGCATCGAAGAAATATTTGCCTGCCTGCGCTGCATAAAATGGCATCAGCACACGGTAAATAGTTCCATTTTGTTCTTTTGAGAATATTCTCCAGCGCCTCAGGTCCCAATAGGTTTTATTCTCAAACGCCAATTCTTTTCTTCTCTCTTTGCGGATTGTGTCAATGGTCATCACTCCTGAGCTAGCCAACGGAATTGCGCCAGCCCTGGAACGAATTTGGTTGATAATATTGAACGCATCGGTTGCGTCGGCGCCATTGCTGCCGGCACCTACTGAACTCAACTCATAGGCGGCTTCAGCACGGTTCAACAATACTTCGGCGTAGCGCATTTCGATCCATGTTTGGGTTTCGTTGTTTTCCTTTACTTGTGCAGTCGCCAGGTTCGGATTTAGCCATTTACGCACTGAGAAACCCGAAATAGCGCAAGTTTGATCGCCTGTGAAAATGCCACTTGCTCCGGCTGGATTCATTTTGCTGCCGTCCGGAAGCGTGTAAGCAGTTTGATCTGCATTAGCCGATTGTACGATGTTTGAAGTCGGGTATTGCGACCTTGATCCTGATGGCAGAAGCGGACTGATCCCACCTGCAACCGCCCCGGTATAAATGGCCCGACGCACCTCAATGCTTTGATCCTTGAATACATCGCCCGGCAAAATAACCGAAGCCCTTAAGCGAGGCTCAGCATTGGCAAAAAGATCCATTGTATTGGTATACAGCTCATAGTGCCCGCTTGCATCCAGCGTCTTCAAGGTACCATCGGCATTTTTTGGCAAGCCGTCGAACATCTCAACGAAATTAAGCGTCGGGTTCACCTCGGACGAGTAACCGTTAGGGCCCATCAACTGGCGGGGTACATTATATGCATCGTACCCGTGAACCGAATTCGGAAATTGATACTCGCGCACAAATATGTTTTCGGGGCTCGACGCATCTGAAAACAGGTTGACGAAGTTTTGATATTGGGCCGATTTATCTGTAGCCGACCACGCTTTGGTATAGAGGCTATAAACACCATCCAGTGTTTTGGCTGCGTCGTATGCTTTTTGGAAATAACCGTTGGCTGAGCTTGAAGGTAAACCGCAAATCTGGTTTTGACCGTCAAACAGCGTTACGGTATTGTATTTGGCAATCGAACCGGCGTATAGCATCGCCCTGGATTCAAATGCCGCAGCTACATATTTATTGGCCCGGCTGCCATCATTATTGTCACTATTTGAGGCTGGCAGATTGGCAATAGCAAAGTCGAAATCACTGGCGATCTGATCCCAAACGGCCTTTTCAGACGAACGGGGAACATTCAATTGCGCAGTGCTTCCGCCTACTGTATAGTCGAGTGTTTTGTTAACGATAGGCACTCCGCCGAAGCGTTTCACCAGGGCAAAATAAGTCATGCCACGAATAAAGTAAGCCTCGCCGAGCCAGGCATTTACCTGGGCCTGGGTGTAGTTTTTAGCATAGGCAGGTAGGGTCTCAATAAAGTAATCACAATCATGGATGGTGGTATAGCTACCTCCCCATATGTCCCAATGCCAGTCGCCCCAGTTTTCGGAGGTGGCGCCTGTTTGGTCACGGCTCAAAGCTTCGCCGGTTGTAGCAGGCGTTGGTTTAATGATCCAAAAGAAATTAAGACCCATGTCAGGCGAATACCGGAAATCTTCGATGGGTAATTCGCTATATATGCGGGCCATATAGGCCTGGATACCGGCCGGGTTTGAGAACACATCCGGGTCCTGTATGATATTTTGCGGCGGAATATTGAGTTTCCGGCAGGAAACTCCGAGAACCGCTGTCGCCAGGAGTAATATATAAATATATCTTTTCATGTTTTTTCAGGTTAGAATTTCACATTTAAGCCCACATTGAACAGTTTATCCAACGGATACAGGTAACCATATAGGCCTGTTGGGTGCTCAGGGTCCACATATTTGATACTTGTGAATGTGAGCAGGTTATAGCCGTTCACAAACACCCGCAGGCCTCTTATACCCAGACGCGTTGATATCGACTGAGGCAGGGTGTATCCCAGCTCAGCGCTTTTCAATCTCACATATGAAGCATTATGAAAATTGGCCAGTGAATTGGTATTGGCGGTAGTTCCGGTGTAAGAGAATGTGCCGGGAACCCAGGCTGTATTTGGATTGTATGGGTCGGCATTCGGGTTGGCTGGGTGCCAGTCATTCAGGAACTGCGTCAATGCACTGCCTCCGCCCCAAAGCGGAATATTCAATTGCTCGATGTAGGAAATATCGATTCCTGCTGCTCCCTGGAACAATACGTTAACGTCGAAACCCTTGTATGATCCGCCCAGGTTCAGACCGAAAGTATATTGCGGCGTAACCGTTCCGCCATTCGGGTTGCTGCCATAAGTAATCGGGTGGCTATCATTCCCGTCAATCTGGCCATCGCCGTTCCAATCCTGATAATTGTAATCGCCTACAACTGTGCCGCGACCTACATAAACCGGGCTATTGAGTATCTGGTTATAATTCTGGTAAACGCCGGCCGAACCGTAGCCCCATTGTATACCCTGGTACCGGTTGGATTGATCGGCTTGCCAGTCCAGGTAAGAGTTACCGTGTTTCGCCTCGGCGTAAGTGGTCCACATTGTACGGGCATAACCGAATGTACCCCGGATATTATAGTTGAATTTACCAATGTGGTTGCGGTGTGTAACTTCAAAATCAATTCCCTGTGTACGGTCACCGTTCAGGTTTTCCTGAGGAAGCGGGGTACCGAGAACATCAGGTATCTGGAGCGTGTTTGATGAGAATAGGCCCGAACGGTTCCTTCTGAAGTAATCAACTGTAAAGCCCAGTAATCCATGCCATGCGTCAAAATCGATACCGGCGTCAAATGTGTGAGAGGTTTCCCAACCAATGTTAGGATTGGGCAAGCCGGTACTTTGAACAGCATTGACAAAATTACCGCCAAACACCGAGCCGCTTGGCAACTGGTTATTATTACCATTTGCCGGATAATAATATCCCCGCAGGAACTGAAAGTACAGCGTGTTGTCATCACCGAGCACACCATAGGACGCTCTTACCTTTAATTGATCTATAAAAGAAAGCGCTGACGAGTTTTTCCAGAAATCTTCTTCAGACACATTCCAGGCTAACGAGCCCGAAGGGAAGAAACCGATCGATTGCGATGGCGGAAACTTGGAGGATTCATCCCGGCGGAAGCTAAACTCGCCCAGATACTTGCCTTTATAATCGTAATGCAGCCTGCCTACCAGCGAATTTGTTGCATACTTATACAGGCCGTTGGCGTCCTGCGAGGCGTTCTGGTTGGCCGCGTTACCGGCAAAGATCTGATCCACAGGGATAGCCAACTCGCGATAAGCGCCAAAATTGTCAGCATCCTGTCCATTGCCCTCATAAAGCAACAGGGCGCTTACATTGTGCACATTAGCAAACGTATGGGCATAATTGATCGATAGCTGATCGGTATTTTGAGCGTAGTTATAATACTGCCTTTGTACATAACTCGGCGCACCTGTTAGCGTGGCGTTGTAGACATTTTTAGAAGCATCGTAAGAATACAAGTTATAGGAGTTATCGAATTGCTTATTATCCTGTATCTGATCATTATAGCTATATAAAGCTTTAATGCTTAAGCCAGGTACCCATGGCAGTCGATATTCGAGGCTTAACAAGCCGTTGAAAAACTTGTTATTCTGTATGCTGTAGCCACCTATATCCGAATTCTCGAAGGTGATAGGGTTGCCGCCGTCAA
>JAICXZ010000085.1 GCA_025934475.1 Mucilaginibacter sp.
CCTCTACCCCATGATGGCCGAGAACCGCCGCCTGGAGCGCCGGGAAGATATTATCACCGATCTCGAGAATGAGTTTAAGATTAAACATGTCATCGATCTGAGTCGCTTTGAGCATGAGCATAAGTTTCTGGAGGGCACCGGTAGCATGGTGCTTGACCGCCAGAATAAAATCGCTTATGCATGCTTATCACCGCGCACCGACAAAGAAGTTTTGGAGCTTTATTGTCATGAAAGCGGCTACAGGCCGGTACTGTTTCACGCCGTTGATCAAAACGGTATGGACATTTACCATACTAATGTGCTGATGTGTGTAGGCAGCAGTTTTGTGGTGATCTGTCTTGAGAGTATCAAAGATGCAGCTGAAAAAGCAATGGTCATTGAAACTATTGCCGCTACAAAAAAGGAACTGATCGATATCTCATTCGATCAGATGAATCATTTTGCCGGCAACATGCTGGAGGTTCAAAGTGGCCGAGGTGAAAGCCTGATTGTGATGTCAAAAAGCGCCTGGGATTCATTGAACGAACACCAGCGTGCCAAATTGAGTTATTTTAGTAAACCTGTTTATTCAGACATCAACATCATCGAAACCAATGGCGGCGGCAGTGCACGATGTATGATGGCGGAGGTACATTTGCCACGCGTGTAACCATTTAAGTTCATAGATCACGGTTCGTGGCTGGTTGCGCGGTCAATGAGCAACAGGATTTTCTATTGCTTGCCGCAAAGAGAAACTAATTCCCTTACTTTATTTATCAAAAAAGTTGTCTCGTCTATATGATGCTCATTAAGCCGTTTATATCGGTCTTCCCATGACAGACTTTCGTCATCCTTGTATCGCTTGACTTTGATCCATTTATATGTGTTAAGAATAGCCTCTTTTTCCTCTGTAGAAATCATTGCAGGAATCTATAATTAATGCAACGCAATATACCAAATTGCCCCCTTCCTACTATCAACCCATGATCTATGAACCACGAACCAGCATTAACAATTTAATAATTTACAATTCAACGATAAAATTTGTATCATCGACACTTTAATTTTTCGATTAAAAAATTACATTTTTGCCAAAATTTTAAAGAATGCAGAGTTACCAGGAATTTCTTGACCTGAGTGTTGGTTTCCCGCAGGACGGTTTTGAGATCATAGATGATGAATTGTATTTCAACGACCTTAATCTAATGGAAATGATAGAGACGTACGGCACGCCGTTGCGTTTCACTTATCTGCCCATGGTTTCCAAAAAAATACAACAAGCGAAGCTGCTTTTCCAGCAGGCTATCATTAAAAATAATTATCGCGGCAGTTATAAATACTGTTATTGCACCAAGAGCTCACACTTTAAGCATATTGTTGAGGAAGCGCTGAAAAACGATATCCACCTGGAAACATCATCCGCATTTGATATGCCGATGATTGATGCCCTGGAGAAAAAAGGGGCATTGTCCAAGGATATGACTGTGATCTGCAACGGGTTTAAAACCTTCCAGTATAAAACCTACATCGTGGATATGCTGCACGATGGTTTTAAAAACATTATTCCTGTGCTGGATAACAAGGAAGAGTTCAATATTTACGACGACGAAGTCGAAATGGGAACGCCTTGTAACCTGGGCATCCGTATCGCGTCTGAGGAACAACCGAATTCGCAATTCTACACATCACGCCTGGGCATCCGTATGGAGGATATTATCGATTTTTATTACAATAAGATCGAGCCGAATCCTAACTTCAAGGTTAAGCTTTTGCATTTCTTTATCAACTCAGGTATCTCAGACACGCCATACTACTGGAACGAGTTGGAGAAATACGTAACGCTGTACTGCAAGTTCAAGAAGATCAACCCTGATCTGGACACGCTGGATATCGGCGGTGGTATGCCTTTCAAGGACTCGCTGGTATTTGATTTCGATTACGAGTACATGATCAATGAGATCGTGAGCCGTATCAAAGAAATTTGCGCTGAGAATGACACTGAAGAACCGGACATCATCACCGAATTTGGTAAATACACTGTGGCTGAAGCTTCCGGCATTCTATATAAAGTATTGGGCCGTAAACAGCAGAATGATCGTGAAAAATGGCTGATGCTGGATGGCTCGTTCATCACCAACCTGCCCGATGTTTGGGCGCTGAACCAAAAATATATCCTGCTGCCTGTAAATAACTGGGACTCAGAATATGAGCGTGTCAACCTGGGTGGCATCACCTGCGATGGCCAGGACTATTACAACCAGGAGGCCCATATGAACAGTGTGTTTATGCCTAAAACACGTAAAGTACAATATCTTGGATTCTTTAATACCGGGGCCTACCAGGAGGTTTTGAGCGGTTATGGTGGCATTCATCATTGCCTGTTGCCTTCGCCAAAGCACGTGATCATTCGCCGAAACCGTGACGAAACATTTAATTTCGAGGTATTTGGCGAGGAACAAAACAGTAAACAAGTGCTGAAAATATTAGGATATTAATCCTGATATAAACTAATTTTGCAGGACAGTGTTATGCAATTATGCTAATTCGTCCGGCTTTTTTATTGCTTTTTAACCTGTTTCTTGTCGCTCCCTGGCAGGACAGCACCTACGAACGCAAGACGCCATCTGATGGCGGAACAGGTAAAGTATACTTTGGGCGCGAGATAGCCCAGATTATGGACTTCAAAGGCTCGGCCTGGCTCGAAAGAAAGAGCAGGCAGGAAGAAGAAAACTCCAACCTCACCATTGAAAAACTACCCATCGAAAAGAACAGCACTGTTGCTGACATTGGCGCAGGCACGGGCTATTACACGTTTAAAATATACAATAAAGTACCCCAGGGCCGGGTTTACGCCGTGGAGATACAAGATGATGCTGTTAATTTTCTAAAGAACAAAGCAGGGCAACTCGACGCGAAGAATGTTACCGTGATCAAAGGCAAAGAGGATTCGCCTGAGTTGCCCCAAAACAGTCTCGACCTGGCCATGATGGTGGATGTTTACCACGAGTTAACTTATCCGCACGAGATGCTTCAAAGCATCAAAAGATCGCTCAAACCTCACGGCAAGTTGTTGCTGATTGAATACCGCGCCGAGGACCCAAAAGTGGAAATCAAAGAACTGCACAAAATGAGCGTTAAACAGGTAACCAAAGAGCTTAAGGCCAATGGTTTCAAATTGGCAGAAGACGGTGAATTTTTACCCATACAACACTTTTTGCTATTTGAGAAAGAGTAATTTTGAGCATGAAAACGGCTCAAAACTATCTTGAAAGTGCCATCCAGCAGTTTGGCTACTATAAACGGCTTGGCGAAAAAACATTTGATCAGTTGACCGATGAACACCTCTTTTGGCAATACAATGCCGGGAGTAATAGCATTGCCATGATTGTACAGCACTTGCACGGCAATATGCTTTCGAGATTTACAGATTTTCTTGCCTCAGACGGTGAAAAAGGCTGGCGCAATCGGGATACCGAGTTCGAAGCAGTGATCAAAACACGAGAAGAGCTTTTGGCCAAATGGAATGAAGGCTGGCAGTGCCTGCTTGATGCGATCACCCAGCTGACCAAAGATGACCTCGGCAAAATCGTTCGCATACGTGCAGAAGAGCATAGTGTTGAAGAAGCTATTAACCGGCAGTTGGCTCATTACCCCTACCATATCGGGCAAATTGTTTTTATCGGGAAAATGCTGACTAACGATCAGTGGCACTCGCTTACCATACCCAGGGGGCAGTCAGGGGCATTTAACGACAAAATGTTCGGGCGTTAGCATCTCCCTGCTCCTATCAACTATCAAGCTTTTGTGATATGTCTCTTATCGCGTTGTCCAATTGTTCGGCCGAGTAAAAAAGGTGCCCCTCCAGTTGCTGATAGTCCTCATGTTTATTTTCACTACCCTTAAGAGCATCTATCATTCCCAAAATATTCGAAAGATGTCTCCTAACCTCGTGGGAGTTAAAAGATGCAAGTTCTTTCTTCTGAGCGGCAAATAAAAGCTTTTCGTAGTACCTCTTCTGTTTGGCGTTCCGGTACACCATTACAAAAATAGCAGTCGTCAACAGGGCGCCAACAACCGCAAACCAAAGCCACATACGTTCTCTTTTATATGCTTCGTCACGCTGCCCGTAACTATCCTCCATCTCGTCAACTCTCATTTGGGTCGATACACTGCCTGCCTGGCTCAATCCTTTGATCCGGTCGTCCAATTGTCGCAACGCCATACGGTAATAAAGCGTAGCCGGACCATATTGATTTGTCTTTAATGCTATATCACCCAACATCTGGTACAGTTGCGGCAATATTTCGAAATGAATAACCTGGTTATTAGCTATTAACTTATCGATAATCTTTTTCGCAGAATCTGGTTGCCCGGCGTTAAAATATGCGCTGGCAAAACTCTGACCATCAAAATCTTCAAAAACAAAGGACGGATTCTTTTGCAAGCTGGCAATAAGCCTGATGGCGTCCTCATATCTGTGTTGCAGCATCAATTGATAATAATCTGTCCTTTTGGAAAGTGTAAACCAATTTTCTGTTTTTACCGGCGCTGCCTCCAGTTTTTTACTATAAACCGCAAGGGAATCAAGCCTCCCCATCCTGTAAAAGGTTTCAGCCTTATTGTAATAAATCACATTGATCAAGCGGTGTTCCCTGATATTATTTTGAACAATCAAACCCTGCGCCTGGTCCAAATAAAAGAGCGATTGCTTAAGAAAGTTATTTCTATAACATATATCAGAAATATTAATGTCGATCAGTACCTGCAGGTAAGGGTCTTTAAGGATTATCGCCTCTTTTTTGGCGAGCCTGTAGCTGGACATCGTTTCAATAATGTCGCCTTTTGATAGCTGCACAAAGGCCAAGTGGGTAAAAAATATGTAGGATAAATAATGATCCGGCTGTTTCTTTGTGAGTACGATGGCGTTTAGCAGACTGTTTTCCGCTTCATTAAAATGGGATATCCGGGCCTGATATATGCTTTCGATAAACAAAGATATTGGCAAGGCATTGCTGACGTTGTATTGTTCCAATGCCTTATCTATGTTGCTTTTTTCCTGTTGGAATTCCTTTAACGGGACTAAATTGAAACCGCTTTTGAGATAATTGATCAATGTCTTCTCTTTCGCGTAAGTATCCTGGATCTGCAATATTTTTTGCAGGCTATCCAATCTAACCGGTTGCGCATAAGTGGCTAATTGGCAAGTACAGACCAAAGTTAAAGCAATGGCAAAATAACGGGCAGGGTTGATCATATAGGTCGTATTGTAACTGTAAAAATACAACCTGTCAGCAATAATTGAGCTGCTATTATAATTAATGGTTAATTTTTAGCTATCGAATTTTTCAAGCAGCTTCAGTAGTGTTTCAAAATCTTTGGGATAAGGCGCGCGAATGGTAATATCTTCCCCATTCATCAATTTAAAAGTAACTTCGTAAGCGTGCAGGGCAAAACGCTTCATAATGGGCTGCTCTTCCTGATCTTTTCCCAAATGATACTTGCGTTTAAGCGCGGATAAATACACAGGCTTGCCTTTATACATTTCATCACCCGCTATAGATGCACGCTGAGTTGCCAGGTGGATGCGTATTTGGTGCATGCGCCCCGTCACAGGCCGGCATTCAACAAGTGTATAATGTTTAAAATAGCGTAACGACTGAAACCAGGTCTCAGCCAGTTTTCCCTCCTGCCTGCTGATGGAAACATTGCCTCTGCCAGAATTGAGGATAGGCAAATCAACCTTCAGGTTATCAAACACATGCGTACCATCAATAATCGCATGGTACACCTTTTTAACCTTGCGTTTTTCGAACTGCATGGAAACGTTGCGGTAGGCTTCCGGATTTTTGGCGATGATCAGCGCGCCGGAGGTTTCCTTATCCAGCCGGTGGCATATCTGGGCATCATCAGAATAGGCTTTGGCAAGGCGCAGTAAATTAACATCACCGCCTTCCCTTTCGTCTAATGAACTAAGGAAAGGCGGTTTATTTACTACAATCACATCATCATCCTCAAACAATATCAGGTCAGCAAACTTCGGAAACTTCATGACCGGCAAAGATACGGTTTAAAAGCGAACCGGGAGTCCCTCCTGTTATTGAAACGGCATTGTCGTTGTATCCGGATCCCATACCGGATCAAGCGTTACCTGGAACCCGCCGGTATTCGTCATGCCATTGCCGCCAAATAGCTGGCCATTTAACATCGTTTGGTGACCGGCTTGAATAGCGACTCCGTCAACCCGGGCATATGCTATCTGTTGCCCCGATATGGTGCCGTTATATCCCCCAACCGGTAATTGGTCAGCAGCTGTGATCTGAACAATATAGGTTTTACTGGAGTTCAATAAAATAAAAGCGAATTTGGTGTTTTTACCACCTGTAGTGATCGGTGTCGTAAGCGAGCTGTGTGCAATAACAGTACCGGTATTCCCCGTAGGCGTAGCCGTATTTATGGTAAAAGTAGGATATCCTGTAGTAAAAGAGTTATCATTCGCAACCACTTGTATGAACTTCACATTGGAAGGTACAGCATCTTCGATGTCGACGATTACTTGCGAGTCGATCCGCGGGAGTGTTACGCTTTGATTAATGCCGGTGCTGGTAACCGTAAGCGATTCTTTCAGGAAAAACGTATCCTGCCAGCTGTTATCAGTACCACCGCCGCTAAGTGGCGCGGAATATACCAGGTTGTCATTAGCAAGAGCAGTTCCGCTGTAAAAGAAATTATTCTGTCCTGCCGCAAACACTACTGTATAGGTTCCGGGCGGCAAGTTATATTGGGCCTTGCCAAATACAGTGTCTGTCGAAAGTTGTTTTGTAAGGTACAGCCTTGTACCATCGGACTGGTAGATAGCGATATATAAAGTTTTAGCATTTGCGGCCAAAACAGGGTCGACCGAGGCCAGCGCATGAGCACCCAATCTACTGCCGTTATTGGAAACGCCATATGCTCCAGTGGACTGCGAGTACCCTATATTGAATGTAACGGGGACCGTACCCTTTCCGTTTTTTCCAGTATTGACAGCGTCCTTTTTGCACGCAGAAAAAACGGCGATAATTGCCATTAGTATAAGAATTTGCTTTTTCATGTTCGTACGTATTTATGGATGAGTCAATAATGAACTACTGAAGGCGTTCCCCAATTAGGATCTACTGTTATGCTGAATCCGGGATTGGAGGCAGTTGCCTGATTAGAAAAATTACCAGTCAATATCGTTCGCTGGTTTGCATGAAAGGTCACATTAGTTACCGTGTGCGTTGCTATAACCGCATTTGAGCTGTTATAAGCCGTTAATATTACGGTAAAAGGGGTCGCCGTATTCAGTCCCAGGTGCGAAATACTGAATGTATTGGTTCCAATGGCCGATGCAGGCACGGGGAATGAATAGGTGATCGTATCCGGGGTTACAGGTGTCGCTGCCTGAGCCTGGTATTGAAAATCGTCCTGGTTGAGGTTCATCGTTACCCTGGATGCATTTGCAGGAATAACATCCTTAAAATCAACTTCAAGTTTAGCATTTACCCTTGCCAAAACAACTTGCTGGTTAACAGGACCGTTTGTAACCGTTATTTGGAAAGTTTTGACAAAAGTATCATTCCAAACACCAAACGGCGCGGCCGGCGGCTGTGGCTGATAGTACACAATCTGCTGAGCGCCCCGCGGCGTCATGTACATTCCACCCTGGCCCGCCGCCATGATTACCGTATAAGTTCCGGCAGGCAGCGAATCAACAATAGTTCCAAAATTGGAATCTTTATTCGAATTCTGAAGATATTGCCGAATAGTTACATTACTTGAGTTAACGATGTTCGCGCGGAATACCGAGCTGTAACCGGAAATTGCTACGGTATCCGAACTGACCGCGAGTGCGTTAACTTGTTGTTTCCCACCCGTGCTATTGACGGTTTGAGAAAAGCTTGAGCTCGCCCTGAAAGTCACCTTGTATAACTTTGGGCTGCCTGGCGCTGCTGACCTTTCCTTTTTACACGAAAAGAAAATCAGGGCAAAGAACGCCGGAACTAATAGTAGTGATACACTTTTCATATCTGACGATTTAATGGGGAAAACACTGATACATTCCGCGGTTTCTAAATTTGATTATTAATTTTTTCGGTTATCAACGAATGGTCCTTTTTATAAGCAACCAAAAGCAATAAGATCGCAGATCGAGATAGTAAGCCTTTTTTCATAGGCATACAAGGTTAAATAAGTTAGAAATTGGTAATGGGGAGGGTACGTTACCAAACAGAACAACAGAATTTTACCGTTGTTTCAGTTACCGTCAACAATAAGCGTTTTCCGATTAGCCACCGGGCGGATTAAATTAATTCGGAGAGACGAGGCGGCGACCAGCAGCATAAAGAGAAGCCGGTAACCGAAATTGTTAGTTACAATTCTCGTGCCTTTATGCAGTTTATAACCGGAAGTTACATTCAAATCTCTATTTTAATTTATCATGCACAATAAATTGACAATCAACCAGGTAGCACAAGTTATATAGAGTAGATTTTTGCTAAATACGAGGCGGGAAAAATGAGTAAAATGAACCAACTGAACGGTTGGAAAAACTTATCGCCCGGTTAAAAGGTTTTGACTATCGGCGTGTTCCATGATGTATCGGTAGCAACCTGGAAACCGCTTGTGGAAGTCGGCGTCCAGC
>JAICXZ010000649.1 GCA_025934475.1 Mucilaginibacter sp.
CACAATTCAAAGGCGCCTGGTATTTGTACTATGGTACGGGTGATTCGAGGATAGCGGTTGCAGTAAATAAATCTTCGCGTTAACCAATCATCGTCTTCCGGTAGTGAAATGGAGTAGTTTTATAACTTGCCCGAAAATGGCGGTTGAAATTAGCCAGGTTATTAAATCCGCTTTCAAAGCAAATCTCAGTAACCGGCAATTGACTTTCAATCAAGAGCTTGCACGCATGATTTAACCGCACGCTGTTGACAAAAGCAGTAAACGTTTTCCGCGTACGCTGGGTGAAATAACGCGAGAAAGAATTCGGAGCCATACTCACTAGCATGGCTGCTTCGTCAACCATTATTTCCCGTTTGAAATTCTCCATCACAAAGTTGATCACCAGGTTTAGTCTTTCGCTCTCGGAATCATTTTTCCCGTGCACAACGGCATTGGATATAAAATTCAAATCCTTCGAACTTGAAAGAATATTGAGGATATCAAGTAACCTAATCCATCGCGTTAACCCCTCGGATTCACAAAGCTCGTGCATCTTGCGGCTGATGATCTTATTGGTTTTGCCGGTTACATTGAAGCCCCGCTGGCTTTTTTCAAAGAAATCCAGCAGCTTCTTCGATTCAGGTAAGGTAAAAAAACCCGGACTGAATGAACTTTCGAGAAAATGCACGACGATGGATTTGGCTCGCAGTTCTGCACGCTCCTCATAGTATTCAGCATCATTACGATAAAGATGTGGTAAATAGGGCCGATGAAGGCGAGATCCCCCGGCTTGAAATCCGTTATGCAATCGCCGATAAACCGTTTGCCGGTGCTCTCCGTAACCAAAACCAGCTCATATTCAGGATGGAAATGCCAGGGGGTAGGATAATAATGGTAATCGAAATATTTTACAACAAACGATTCCTTGGCGTCGAGGGGCAGATGTTCGAGAATCGGCTTCATTTATCAACTTTTATGATAGACTAATTACGAAATTAACGTAAAATATGTTAGAAAAGTATATGTTTTGGGGTGCTTTTTTGTAGCGCTGACCGAAAAAGCAGGCTAATTTTGAATAAAAAATATCATGTCAGGTATGAGATTATCACCGGAGCAAATCGAGGCTTACAACAGGGATGGGTATATCGTCGTCAAAAATTTTTGTTCGACCGAGGAGATCGATAAACTATACGGTACTGCGCTTGAGGACAGCGCGATGAGTAAAAACGCATTGGATTTGAATGATCAAACCGGTAAAAAAACAAGATTATCGCTTTGGTTTACGCCTGGTAACGATGTGTTTGGATATCTTACCCGTAGTGAGAAAATGATACAGCCGGTGGCTCAACTAATAGATAGCGATGCGCCAGTGTGTCATTTCCATTCAAAATTGATGCAAAAGGAGCCCCGCGTTGGCGGTGCCTGGGAATGGCACCAGGACTATGGCTATTGGTACAAGAACCAGTTCATGTTCCCCGACCAGTTGGTAAGCGTAATGGTTGCCCTTACCCCGGCAAATAAGGAAAATGGCTGCCTGCAAGTAATAAAAGGTACGCACAAATTGGGGCGGCTTAATCACGGCTTTGCCGGCGAACAGGTTGGCGCCGATATGATAATGGTAAATAATGCCTTGAAGACTATGGAGCTCATTTATTGTGAATTGGGTGCCGGTGACGCGCTCTTTTTCCATCCGAATTTGCTGCACAGGAGTGAGGCTAATTTATCCGATAGTCCGCGCTGGTCAATTATTTCATGCTACAATGCGCAGTCAAATCCGGCGTACAATGAAACATCTGCCTCATGGAACGTACCGGTACAAATTGTGCCCGATGAGGCGATATTGAATTGGGAAGCGGCTTCATTGTCAGAGGCAGATTTTCTAAAAAAGGAAAACGATCCCGCCCTAAAGAAAACGGGCTGGGAGCAAGACGTACAAACCAAATAGGCTTGTAGCCCAACTAATAATAAACCACTCTAAAACAAATCATAAATCAGTTATAATGATCAGAAAAGCAATTTTCTTTTTGGCGCTAGCCATGGCTCCGGCTCTCTTGTTCGCACAGCATAAAAGCAAGGCTGCGCCTGGTGATCGCCATACCGTCACCCCGGTTGGCATAGTTAAAAATATTCCCGACTCGCTTTTGCTCGATATAGTACAACGGCAAACCTTTCGCTATTTCTGGGACTTTGGTCACCCGGTTAGCGGCCTTGCCAGGGAGCGCGATAATACCGTTCACGCCCAATATTATTGGGATTACATAAACGAGGCTGATGGGGAACCGAACTTCAGCAAAGGTACTTTTGGTCCTGAGGCTTGCGCAATAGGCGGTACAGGTATGGGCATTTTGTCGACCGTTGTTGCGGTTAATCGCGGATGGATAGGCCGGGATACAGCATTGAAGCGTTTAGTGAAAATCGTTGACTTTCTAACTAAAGCAGATTGTTATCATGGTATTTACCCGCACTTTATGAATGGCGTTACCGGTAAAACCATTCCTTTTGGCCGCATGGATGATGGCGCCGACCTGGTAGAAACTTCCTACCTCATGATGGGCCTGCTTACCGCGCGTCAATATTTCAATGGGAATACTTCACTCGAAAAATATTTCCGCAACCGTGTTAACGAAATGTGGCGCGATGCTGATTGGAACTGGCATAGCAAAGGAGGCAATGAGCACCTTTATTGGCACTGGAGCCCGAAGAATGATTTTGATATGAATTTCCCAATTTTCGGATATGATGAAGCACTGATCACCTACATCATAGCAGCCTCCTCAGAAACACATCCGATATCAAAAGAACTGTACGAAAACTCCTGGGTAAAAGGCGGTGGCTGGAAGAATGGCAAAAAATATTATGGCATTACATTGCCGTTGGGTAACTATGAAGGCGGTGGGCCATTGTTTTTTGAGCAATACACTTATATGGGTATCGACCCGAATGGATTGAAGGATGATAATGGCATCGATTATTTTGAACAAGTGAAAAATCACACGCTGATCAACCGTGCTTACTGCATTGCCAATCC
>JAICXZ010000483.1 GCA_025934475.1 Mucilaginibacter sp.
AGGATCTTACTTACTAAGCACGTTTTCCCTCACCATAAACAAAGGCAGCGAACCATGATCCAGAACGCGGCCATGGAAATCTTTGATATCGAATTTGCTGCCTTGCTCTATCTTTAGTTCTTCCCTCCAGTTTATAATCTGCAAAGCGCCGTATTTGTACGTTATTACCTGGGCCGGCCAGCGACGCATGCGGGCAATCTCGCGTATAGCAATATCGTCCTGTCCTCGAATGTTTTTCTTCCAGAAATCAAGCGCCTGCTGATCGGTCCAGCCGTAATAGTTTAGACCAACATCCAGCGGCACGCGTACTGAGCGCACTATATCCCACTCCCATTTACCCAACTCGTCATATGGAGTTTTGTAGACGCCTAAATCTTTTCCCAGTTCTTCAGTATAAGCTCCCCAGCCTTCAGCAAAACCCATATAAAAAAATAATTGCTGCACATCAGATACCTTAGTTGCCGACTCAATCGACGACTGGTAATGATGCCCCGGCACACCCTCATGGATAAACAGCCAATCGTATTGGCGTTTGTTGTAAGTCTTATCGAACAGATTATAATAAAAGGTATTGCTGTCGTAATACCCCGGTGTTTGGGCCAGCTGCCTGCTCTCCCCTTTTTTGATTTTCAGCGGCGGGATGGTGGTATCGGAGAACAATTTGTGCAGGTTGGCAAAAACAACCGCTTTGGTATGCTCAAATGAATGCTGCACTTCCTGCGGGTCAGATGTAAAAAATGAAGGATCGTTAAGGTGCTTATAAAATTCATCTTCATTCAATCCTGTTTCTTTTCGGATGGTCTCGATATGCTGTTTAACTCTTTCTACTTCGCCAAGGCCAAACTGATAGATTTGATCGGGTGTTACATCAGCATTTACCCACCGTTTTAACAGATAAGCATACCAGGCTTTTCCGTTTGGGATAGTGATGATACCGCCAGCAGGTATTTCTTTAGGGCGAATCTTTAGCCATTGCTGCTCAAGAACTATTCGTTCAAGATTGAGCCCGGTTTCATATTTTATTAGTTGGAAATCTGTTCGTTGAGAAGGATTTAACCTGGCCGGATCATACGCCTGCAGTTCCGATTTAATCCTGGTGAAAAATTTCAGTTGCTTTTCAACACTGTCGGCCGACTGGATTTCTTTCAGGCCATTTACATAGCTGAGTGATAACTGAGGCAGCTTCAATGCATTGTAGCCTTTAACAAAACCAGCCGAAAATTGATCAAAATCATTAGGCTGTGCCAAAACCGTTAATGCAACAAACAGAATACCCAGGCTGAGGAAAAATATCTTCATTTTCACTTTCAGGCATAGACTAAATGCCACAGCAAGTTGTTACAAACAAGCACATCTACTAAAAATTAAGGTGTGTTTGGCCTATGCGCTCTTTGGCTCAGTAATTGTAACATCCATATTACCAAGAACGTATAATCTGATATGAGCATGATAGGTATCCCGGCGGAAATAGCGAAACAATTGGCTTACATAGAGAGTAAGTATGATATCTTTTTCAAGGCTAACAACAGGCAGCTTTCAGACTATCTTGAACTTGAGCTTATTCCTCAGCCGACGGTAAAGTTGAAAGGCAATGACAAATTACCTTTCCCACTTATCAACGAGCTGAAGAAAGATTTTCTGCTCATCGAACGGTAATCGTTTGATAAGGGCGGCCTAAGCCAGGCGCATAAACAAATTCGCTTTCTCCCTGTTCACTAAGCGAATATTGCTCAAAGCGCATGGACAATCAATTGCAGGCATGGTCGCAGCAACTGCAGCCCTGGGCGTGGAATTTGCTGGTTGTGGCCACAGCTATCATCCTGGGTTTCGTCGTCAGGTTAATTATTGCCGGTATCCTTCTTTTTTACAAAAGCACTAAAGATTACTCGCTCTTTCGGTCTGTTATCACGCATCTTAGCAAGCCATTAAACTATTTCGTTCCCTTGCTGATGATCGATTTTATGCTGCCACTGCTGCTACTCAGCAAAAGCATTATCACTCCGATCGACAGGATAACCAACATATTAGTAATCGTCGCATTCGCCGGGCTGCTGATCAACTCTATCAGGATATTTGAAGATTATATTTATCACCAGTACGATATCACGCAGGAAGATAACCTGAAGGGTCGCAAGGTACGCACGCAGCTTATCTTCATCCGCAAGGTACTTATCCTCATTATTGTCGTGGTTTCTATCGCAATTATCCTGTTAAGCTTTAGCAGTGTGCGCAAGATCGGCGCTGGGTTGCTGACTGGCGTGGGTATAGGTGGCATTATCCTGGGTATCGCGGCGCAAAAACCACTGGGCAATTTACTCGCCGGTATGCAGATTGCCTTTACGCAACCTATCCGTATCGACGATGTGCTAGTAGTTGAGGGCGAATGGGGCCGTGTGGAGGAAATTACCCTAACCTATGTGGTTCTCGCCATCTGGGACCAGCGGCGTTTGGTACTGCCGATCACCTATTTTACCGAAAAGCCATTTCAAAACTGGACGCGAACCACTTCGCAGATATTGGGCACCGTGTTCCTCTATGTCGACTATACCTTCCCGGTTGACCTGTTGCGCGAAGAGCTCACCCGGCTTTTAAAAACCACCAAATGGTGGGATAAGCGGGTGGGCGTTCTGCAAGTAACCGATTCTAAGCCGGATACTATCGAGATACGGGCCCTGATGAGTGCGCGAAATTCGTCGGATGCCTTTGACCTGCGGTGTTACATTCGTGAAAATCTCCTCAAGTTCATCGTCACCCATACGCCACAAAGCTTGCCACAAAAGCGGTACAAGGGCTTTGATGAAGCAATAAACAGTCAGATTATTGCCGAAAAACGAATTGGGCAACAACCAGAACCTGAAAAGAAATCTTGAAAATGGCTAACAGCTAAAGTCGTTTCACAAATCTGAAAAATGCCCAGAGACAACATAAACTGGACGTTAATGTGATGGCTGCCGCAAATGGGAAAAAGAAGATCAGTTCATCAACGCCCCAAAGCAGTAGCATAAACGAAATGACTAACATGATCTTGGCGGCCAGCATTGTTTTAGACGCCAGTTCGCCCGATACCAGCCAAAGAATGACGGCTATTAAAAGCAACGCTATAGAAGATGCATAACCGAAGCCATCGTAATAATTGCCCATATTACGGTAAGTTCCCATGAAGAGCAGTTTCGGACCGGTCATTAATTGGACAACCGCATGCCTGGCAGGATCGGGATCCTCTTTCCACCCGCTAAAGCCGAACGTGTGCAATATGCAATGAATCAAAATCAGAATCGAGGCGATTCGCAATAACAGTTTAGGATTCATAATTTAAATATCTTAGGAATTAGATATTAAATTATAAAAACTATTTGAAATAACATAGACATTATTTTGTAAATCAGGTAGTTTATACAGCAGAATCCCGAAAGTGCCTATCGTTTGGACGCTCAGTGCTAACCTCAAACCTATTTGGCCAGCCCATGTTGTAAATTAAGCGCCCGCTCATATCAGTAAAAAATAGAAATCATGAAGGAAAGGATCAGGATACTGGGATTGCTCGTTCTGGGCGCGTCTGTGATGACACTTACAAGTTGGGCTCAAACGAAAAAGGCCAATGACAAAGAAGCGATCCGTCAGCAAATAAATAGTTTCATTAAAGCTTTCCGTACCAGGAATGTGAATTTGATGATGTCGCTATACACTCCTGATATGATAGCGTTTGATATTGTGCCTCCGTTGAAAGATACGGGAGCGGATACCTATAGAAAAACATGGGAAAAAACATTTAAACGATTTGATGGCCCGATTGGCATCGAGGTGCGCGACCGGAACATCGTGCCAGGCGATAAGGTGGCATTCGCCTACCAACTTCTCCATCTTAGTGCCACCATGACAAACGGGCAAAAGATTGATTTTTGGGAACGAATGACGCTCTGTTTTGTAAAAAC
>JAICXZ010000825.1 GCA_025934475.1 Mucilaginibacter sp.
GAACCAATCGGTGCCCTTTGCTGAACGGAGCACGGTTGCCATTGTCATCGTGGTCACGCGATCGGCGGGAGAAAGTCCACTGCCGTCGACTACAGCCAATGCATGCGGATCGATGCCACGTGCCTTCCAAAAATTCTGTTCCACTTCAACGCCGTTATCTGTGGATGGCTGCTTACCTTGTTTCCAGGCGATGGTTTTAAGCAATTGCTCAGCATACAGATTGATGCTCTTCCGGTTGAGCCAATAAACGATCTGGCTTAAACTGGGCGACTGGATCGTTGTCAGATTCTGTACTATCTGCGGCGTGTTTTGATTTTTGGTTGTAAGTGTCGAAGTTGATTCCGGGCCGCCGCTTACGCTTATGCCAAGCCTCTGCAAGGTATCCACCAGTCGGAATGCCGCATCATAAGCGGGATCGGGGATAGCTACTGAAATCGCCTTTTTATCCTCGTCTTCGGCATAAGTTCCACGAAGGTACATGAGCTTGCTGCCAACGGGAAGATATGCGTAGGCATTGTCGCCAGTGCCTGATGGGGCGTTCATTAGCTCACTTTTAAAACCCAAATAAGGCATTGCCGGAACAGTGCGCGCCACGCCAATTGGCGTATTAATTTGCCCGGTTCTTAATTTGATGTCGAACTGATTTTCGCGCCAGCAAAGCCCCGAGGTACCTGCGCCATAATAGTTGCCTACATCCATCCATAGCCAGCCGTCAGGGATGGATTGACTCCCAAAGGTTGAGTCATCACCAACAATGCGTCCGTTTATCTTTTTGATGCCTGCTTTTTGCAGTGCAGCTACCATTTGGCTTAGAATATCATTTTCATGATGCCCATCGTAACGCCAGCTGCCCAGGGTCGGGTCGCCGCTGCCTTTGATGATGATGTCACCGTTTAAGGTGCCGCTAGAGTCTACTGACCCTGTATAACCGAACTGGGTTTGATATCGAAAATCCTTTCCTAATAGATTAAAGGCAGTAACCGAAGTAATCGTCTTCAGTGTTGATGCCGTAGCCAGGCCCATGTTGGGATTAGCTGCAAATACCGTTTCTCCGGTTTTAACATCCAGCACAGTTAGAGATACCGAAGCATATTTGCACTGGCTATCTGCCTGCAGGCGGTTAAATGCAGCCTGCAATTTCGATTGTAAAGTTTGTGCGTTTGTTAATCCGCTAAGTAATAAGAAATTAATTGTCAGAAGTGACCGAATCTTCATCCTTTAAACCTCGTTTTGCTATAAAATAGATTGGTATACCCAGTAAAACAATGCCCAAACCATACCAGGTGTAAGGCTGCACATATACAAACAGCAATATACAAAAGGCGATTCCCATCAAAATATAAATGGCTGGCAATATTGGATATCCGAATGCTTTATAGGGACGTTCCAATTCGGGTCTGGTGATTCGTAGCTTGTAAATCCCGATGATGGTTAAAACATAGAATATTACCACTACGAATGAAATCATGGTTAACAAATCACCATATTTCCCACTCAGACAAAGGACTGATGCAACTAAAGCCTGTATCCAAAGACCAAATTCAGGCACAGCATTTTTATTCAGTGTGCCGGTTTTTTTGAAAAACAAGCCGTCTTTGGCCATGGTGTAGTAAACCCTTGCCCCGGCAAATATTAGTCCGTTATTGCAGCCAAAAGTTGAGATCATGATCATCACTGCGATCACCATAGTGCCTCCCGTACCAAATATTACGTGAGATGCTGAAACAGCAACACGGTCTTTCTCGGCTGTCGCAATATCATGAAGCGGTAAAACCGAAGTA
>JAICXZ010000803.1 GCA_025934475.1 Mucilaginibacter sp.
CAATTTCGCTTAAAACGTATTAATAGTGAATAAAGAGTATAAAACTTCGGCGCCTACCGACAGCGAAATTGTTTTTGGCATACTCAATAATTCGGAAAGTGAGATTAAACGTCTGTACGTGGCATATTTTCCGATGGTGTTACAATTGATTATAAATAACAATGGTACACCGGATGATGCAAAGGATATTTACCAGGAGGCGATCATCGTTCTTTATAATAAGATAAAAAAGGGCGACTTTGAGCTTAGTAGCAAACTGAAAACTTTTTTGTATTCGGTTTGCCGGCGACTGTGGCTCAAAAGGCTGAGCCAGATGAACCGTTACGGCGGCGACCTGAAAGATTTCCAGGATTTTTTGCCGGTAGAGGAGGAGGTTGAAGACCAGGACGAGCGGAACATCCAGTTTAGCAAAATGCAAAGTGCCCTGGGGATGCTTGGCGAGCCCTGCAGAACCATTATTGAGGATTTTTATATCAAAAACAGATCGATGCAGGAGATCTGTGAAAGTTTTGGTTACACCAATGCGGATAATGCCAAAACACAGAAATATAAATGCCTGCAAAGGCTGAAGAAGTTATTCTTTCAGCAGAAATAGGAGTAAAGAAATGAGAGACGAGCAACTTTTAGAAGCAATTGAACGCTACCTGAGCGGGGAAATGCATCCCGACGAGCGCAAAGCGTTTGAGCAGCTTCGCACCGAAAATGCAGAAGTTGACCAACGGGTTAATGAGCACCAACAGTTCATCAGCTTGCTGAAACAATATGGCGAACGCGTTGAACTGGAAAACAGATTAAACGCTATTCACAACGAGATTGATGTGCATTCGCTTACCGAAGAGGTCACCGAAAGACCAGGATGGATCATCCAAATGTGGCGTGATCATCATTCGAAGATATCGGTGGCGGCTTCTATTGCTATTTTTGCTATCCTTGGTACCTTGTATGTGACGGGAAGTTTGAGCAATAAATCGCATTACGAAGAGCTGATAAGAAAAGTAAACCAAATGCAGTATGTGCAGAGCCACTCGGGTAAGGTCTCGACTCACCCTTCTTCAACACCAGCAAGTTTGCCAGCCACCGACAGGTATCGCGCTACCGGCTTTGCTTTAACATCTAATGGATTTATTGCTACTAACTACCATGTTATCGATAAAGCTGATTCAGTTTATGTGCAGAATGTGGCTGGAAAATCATACAAGGCTAAGGTAATATATAGCGACCCCAATAGCGATGTGGCTATATTGAAGATTACAGATACAGCTTTTAGAGGTTTGGGTTCGATACCTTATACCTTTAAAAAATCTGAAAGCGATCTTGCCGAAAGTGTATTTACATATGGATATCCACAGGACGCTCCTCACTACGACGACGGCCGGATTACTTCTCAAAGTGGATTAAATGGTGATAGTATCGATTATCAAATATCTGTGCCAATTAACCCGGGTAATAGCGGCGGTCCGTTACTTGATAGCCATGGAAATGTTGTGGGTATTGTGAAAGCAAGACAAACACAGTTAGAGGGGGTGCATTTTGCCTCGAAATCTACTTATTTGCTGGCAGCTATCGACAGCCTTTCCGCCGATTCAGCAATTAAGAAGCCGGTTTTAAATACCAAAAATACTTTGTCAGGGCTTACCCGTCCGCAGCAAATCAAAAAGCTGCAGAACTATGTGTTCCTGGTGAAAGTTTATGCCAAGAATTAATAAGTGACTCTTTATACAAAGAAAAGGCTCCCGAAATAAACGGGGGCTTTTTTCGTATAAACCGATGCCGAAAATTCTATAGCACAGATCTCAAACTTGTTTTTCTGGTTTCCTTTCGGGCTGAATAACAATTCCCGGATCTGACACTGGTTTAATAGATAAGCATTGCAAAACGCCCTGGGTAAAGTTTTCGGCCATATGTTCTACCGTGTATTTTTCGGCGGCAGCCCGGCAGCCTGGTAGCAGGTCCCTATATTGTCCGGTCTTAAATACATTGATCACCGCTTTTGAATATTCATCCATGCTATCGGCCGTTTTTATGCCGTTAATTCCATTTTCCAGGTAGTCAATTTCGGGACCATGAAAC
>JAICXZ010000143.1 GCA_025934475.1 Mucilaginibacter sp.
CAATATAGCTTTTACCACAAATAACGCAATACCAAAAGCCACTACGGCAATCATGGTGCTTTCGCCGATGAACTGTAAGACAAGGGAATGTTTGCGTGCCCCTACAACCTTGCGTATGCCGGCCTCTTTGGCGCGTTTTTCACTTTTTGCGGTGCTCAGATTCATGAAATTGATGCAGGCAATCAGCAATATGAATACGGCGATGATCATAAACATTCTCACGGTTTGGATGCGGCCATCTACCAGTTTCCCGTTATCAGCTCTTGAATATAAATGCTCCCTGCTTATCGGCTGGCTGAATATTTCGCGCGTTGCGCCATCGCCATGATTGGCGTGAGCTTTTACAATGTTTTGTATTTTTTTGTCCAATGCTCCAAAAGATGCGCCCGGCCGTAGCTTAACATAGGTTTGAGCATTGGAGTTGATCCAGTTTTGATTGGCGTTCCAGCCTAATTTGGTTATATAGCTCCATGGTAAAAGGTATTGATAGGAGAACTGCGTATTACCGGGAAGATCCTTGAGGATGCCTGCTACGGTAAAATCGTCCGTGCTGTCAATGCGAACGGTTTTCCCTATGGCATCTTCATTGCCAAATAGCCTTTTAGCCAGGCTTTTGGTGAGCACGATTTTATGATTGTCATTAAGTGCATCTTTAGCGTTTCCCTCCAATAAAGGAAAGTTCAAAACCGAAAGAAAAGTTGAATCAGCGAAACCGCCCTCCGTATTCATGTGCTTGTCGCCCACCGTCACCAGGAAATATACCGTACGAAATCTAGCCGCATCCTCAATTTCCGGGTATTCCTTTTTAATAACAGGCGCCATTTGCGCGGGCGTATTGTTCCAAACAGTCAGCTGACCATTGTTGATGTCACGGCTGTACAATAGTGCTATCCTGTCGGTATCTTTATAAAACCGGTCATAACTTAACTCATTCTGCACCCATAGTAAGATCAGTATAGCTGCGGCCATACCGATAGCCAATCCGGCAATATTGATAATCGAAAAGGTTTTGTTGCGCCACAAATTGCGGATGGCAACTTTAAGAAAATTCCTGATCATAGACGTAAGTTCTAAATTCCAAATCCTAAAAATCGACTGCCACTGCAACTGCCACTGCTACTCAGATCTCAGACTCTTAACCGGGTTAGCTAATGCAGCTTTTATAGCCTGGAAGCTGACCGTGATCAATGCGATAACGATGGATAGTACCCCTGCTATCGCAAACATCCACCAGCTGATAGGTATCCTGTAAGCAAAAGCGTCGAGCCATTTGTGCATGGCCCACCAGGCAAGTGGCGTAGCCAATACAAATGCGATTCCAACCAATAACACAAACTCTCTCGATAGCAAACCGACAACGCCTGCAACGCTTGCGCCCAGCACCTTACGGATGCCGATCTCTTTTTGGCGCTGCTCGGCGCTGAAGGCTGCCAGGCCAAATAACCCGAGGCACGAGATCAGAATGGCCATTATGGTAAATGAGTTGATGATGTTCGACAGGCTGATTTCAGCACTATATTGTTTTTGAACCTCCTGATCCAGGAAGGCGTACTCAAAAGGTGTTCCTGGCAGATCCTTTTGCCAGATACTCCCCATCTTAGCCAATACTGATTTATAATCGTTACTACTTAGTGAAACAGTCATGTATGAAAATGCATTTGGATCGCCATTGTAAAACAGCATAAACGGCCGTACTTCGCCGTGCAGCGAGTTGTAGTTAAAGTCCTTCATAACACCCACCACCTCGACATAATTGATGGGGCCATTGAGATACTGGCTATACAATCGTTGCCCAACTACCTTCTCAGGTGCAATACCAAGACGTCTGCACAGGGTTTCGTTAATGAGTGTCTTCAGTGAGTCCTTAATATGGAAATCGCGTCCTGCGATGATTTTGATGCCATTAGCTTTCACAAACTTGTCATCGGTATCCATGTTTTGGGCATCAACGGCAGTGGACTGGTTGCCGCCGGCAAGGTATACCCCGTGATCGCGAAAAACCTGTTTGCTAAGGTAACAGTTAGACCTGCTAGTGTACTTTACCTCTGATAGTTGCTGAAAATCAGTAGCCAGGGCCGTCATTTTTTGCTGCTGATCACCTGTGTAAAAGCTAAAGATGAGTTTCTGATTTTTGTCGAAGCCAAGATTCTTGTTTTTGATGTAGTTGAGCTGGTTGTAGATGATTATAATACTCGTTATCAACACAATGGATAGGAAAAATTGAAACACAACCAGCGAGCGGCGTATACCAGATGCCGAGACCTGGTTGGTGAAGTTACCCTTCATCACTTTGATGGCCTCAAATGCCGATAGGTAAAAAGCCGGATAACTTCCTGCCAGCACTCCGGTAATGACCACAATGACAAGAAGCATCAGCCACATGCTTACATGATTAAAGAGCGATAGCTGAATTTCTGTTTGTGTAATGCTGTTTAAGTAAGGGAGCACAAGATAAAGAAGCGGTATGGCAAGCGATACGCCTATAAGTGTCAGTAGGAAAGATTCGCCCAAAAACTGTTTTACCAGGTCGCCCCGGCCCGCACCAACTACTTTGCGCACGCCAACTTCCTTAGCCCGTTTAGAAGCACGGGCTGTTGATAAGTTCATGAAATTGATGCAGGCGATCAACTGGATCATGATGGCAATCCCCGCCAGTATATAAAGGAGTGTAGGACTGATTGTTTTGCCTACCTCATTTTCTAAATCTGTTGTGGTATGGATTGAACTAACAGGTTGCAGATGCAAAACCTTGGTCATTCCCAGCGATTTCAGCTGCTGGGCGCCATATTTATTGAGAAAATCAGGAAACTTTTTCTCGAGCGCTGTCGCGCTTGCTCCGGGTCTCAGTTTAATAAACGAATCCGTAAAATTGTAGCCTGCCCATGCGGTATTGTCCAAAACAAACTGCCCCGTGCCGCCGCTGCGCATGGTGACAAATATGTTATCCTCGATAACCGACTTCCCGAGACTGTTATCAACTACTGCGGCCACCCTGAAATCGTGCTTGCCATCCTGGTTGCTTATGGTGATCACTTTATTGATCGGATCCTCATTGCCAAACAGTTTATCGGAAACTGATTTTTGCAACACTATTGAATAAGACTGAGCCAGCAGGTCCGGGGTATTTTTCCCATAGACAAAGTGGTAGGAAAATACAGTGAAGAAAGTGGAATCAACGTAAGCGAATTTCTCCTCATAAAAAGACTTCTCTTTGTATTTGAGCAGATTTTTACCTCCTATGCCAACATGGCGTGTGAACTCCACTACCTCCGGAAAGTCCCGCCTGATAGCCGGAGCAATAGGCGGCGAAGTCGAAGCATTGTGATGCTTATCGCCGGTTAAATTAACATCAGAATTAACCCGGTATATATCCTGTACGTCTTTGTGATGCTTATCATAGCTGTACTGATCCTGTACATATAATAAGATGTACAAGCAGCACAACGTACCTACAGCAAGGCCGAAAATATTGATAAAGCTGAAGGACTTGTTCTTAAGTAAAAAGCGAACGGCGGTTTTAAGATAGCTTCTGATCATGGCGGTTGGTTCAATTGTTCATTGGCTCATTAGCTTATTGGTATTTGATTAAGGAGCGCAGATGAATTCCGCCAAATAGGTGCCAAACGGTTATTTGATTGATAATAAGTTTATTACGCTGTTTTTTATGAAAGCGATTGTTCGCTTTTGATACAAGAAGTGTGCGGATTTGGGGTAGTAAAAGAAGAAAGAACGCAGGAGAAAAAAGCCGCGTAAAATACCCCAGACAGGGGTATTTTATTATCATAAAATCGTGATACATTTATTCAGATAGCGGCCAATGAAATACGGCAAGGCACAAACATGGAACTATCTTTTATTGATCCTTCGCATATGGCTTGGGTATCGGATGTTTACAGCCGGTTATTCGTCGGTCATAGGCATTCTGACCTCTGCTGACGAAAGAGCCTTTTTTCAAAAATGGTTCGGTGACGAGCTGCACTTTCCGATTCCGGTTGTTATGGCATTTCTGGCCAAAGGCTCCGAAGTCTTGGGCGGTATTTTGGTGTTTCTTGGCCTGTTTACGAAAAAGGGAGCTGCGCTTATTGTTTTTACGATGTTAATAGCGACGGTAACCTGCAATTTGGGCAAAAACTTCAATATCGATGGCGGATTTACAATATCATATATTTTGTTCGCGTCCATATTTATTTTATGGGGTGCGGGTAAGTTTAGCCTTGATAGTTTATTTTTCAATAAGACCGCTAACAAATCTTATCCCCTACCGAAAGGAGGATGAAGTGGTTATATCTTCCCTTCTAATTGTATTAGTTTTACCTTCAACACGGCCGCTACCGTAACAGAATCGGTGATCTCGCCGCTGCACACCATTTGATAGGCTTTTTCGAAGGGCACTTTCCTTACAGTAAGCTGCTCGGTGTCTTCCGGCTCTGCTTCAAACTGGTGCAGGCCTCGGGCAAGAAAGATGATACATAATTCATCGGTAACCGAATTGGAAAGATGCATGCGCTGTATTTCGGTCCAGTTGTCGGCTTTCAAACCGGTTTCTTCCAGCAGTTCGCGTTGGGCTGAATCGACAGGAGTTGCCTCGAACGGGCCACCGCCTTCGGGCAGCTCCCAGCTGAATTGGTTTAAAGGGAACCGGTATTGTCCCACCAGGTACGTGTTCATTTCATCGTCCAGCGGCAAAACACCTATTGCAAATCCTTTAAAGTGAACTTTGCCATAAATGCCGGGATTGCCCGCTGGGTTTATCACCTGGTACTCCGTTACGCCAATCCATGGATTGTCATAATGTATTTTTTCTGAAAGTATTTGCCAGGGGTTTTCTTCGGTATAATGCATAGGATTTTTCTGATCGTTTGTAAAAATAGCTTAGTTGTCTGTAACTTTAGGCAACCACCTGGCTCTAAATATTGTTATGCGTTACTTTTTGTGCATCATTCTTCCACCACTTGCTGTGCTTACCACGGGCCGTATCGGCGCATTTCTGCTTAGCTGCCTGCTCACGCTATGTCTTTGGATACCGGGCGTTATCCACGCCATACTGGTTACCAACGACTTTTACGAGGAGCGTCGTAATCGCCGGGTGGTACGCGCCATTCGCAGGAACCGCTATTTTTGAGCTACCCGTTTTACAGGTGTCGGCGTAAGAATCGAAAATATGTTCGGCCACTGGCTGAAATCAATGATCTCCTCCCGAATATATTTTAAATGTCCAGACAATTTTAAGTAATCAATAAAAATTGCTGCTACACAGTCGCTTTTGAGAAAGCGCCCTGACGTATTCGTCAGAATTGTCGAATCTTGCCCAACTTAAAGTATAGTTATCCGTAAAAAGGGGTGCTGTTAAATCTTTTCACAGGTAGGATAACTGCATCCCGGCATTGCGAGAGGCCGGGATTTCCTTAGCAAATTAACCTAAACAAAAAAATGGCGGTGGATTTCGGTCCATCGCCATTTATATTTTATAAACTATCTGCTGTTACAGCCCGAAAGCCTTTTTTACTTTTTCTACGTGGTCTAGTTTTTCCCAGGTAAACAGTTCAACTTCAACTGTCAGGTCGCTGCTGTTTGGGATAAAGAAGGTTTTTTTCACAACTTGGTTTGGCTTGCCAAAGTGCCCGTACGCAGCAGTTTCGCTATAGATTGGGTTACGCAGTTTAAGGCGGGTTTCGATGGCGTAAGGTGTCATATCAAAAATACCCTCAACTTTTTTGGCGATGTCGCCATCGCTTAAACCAACTTTACCGGTCCCGTATGTGTTGACATAAATACCCATTGGTTGTGCCACGCCGATAGCATAAGATACTTGTACCAAAACCTCGTCGCAAACACCGGCAGCTACCAGGTTTTTGGCAATGTGACGAGTAGCATAAGCAGCCGAACGGTCAACTTTTGATGGATCTTTGCCCGAAAATGCACCACCACCGTGTGCGCCCTTGCCACCGTAGGTATCAACAATGATCTTACGACCTGTGAGACCGGTGTCGCCATGCGGTCCGCCGATCACAAATTTGCCGGTCGGGTTAATGTGGTATTTAATGTCGTCGTTGAACAGGTGAACGTATTTCGGATATTTAGCCTTCATACGCGGAATGAGGATGTTTTTTACGTCCTCACTGATCTTGTTCAGCATTTCCTTTTCTTCAGCAAAATCATCATGCTGGGTTGAAATTACGATTGCTTCAATGCGGGTAGGCTGGTTATTATCGTTATACTCAAGTGTTACCTGAGACTTAGCATCCGGACGCAGATAAGTGATCTCTTTATTTTCGCGGCGTATAGCTGCCAGCTCAATTAATAATGCGTGAGCCAAATCCAAAGCCAATGGCATGTAGTTGTCGGTTTCCACGGTAGCGTAGCCGAACATCATGCCCTGGTCACCAGCGCCTTGCTCTTGCCTTTCTTTGCGGTCCACACCCTGGTTTATATCAGGAGACTGCTCGTGAATAGCCGAAAGTACCCCGCATGAGTTACCATCAAACATGTATTCGCTTTTATTATAGCCGATGCGGTTGATCACATCACGGGCTATTTTTTGAACGTCGAGGTATGCTTTCGATTTTACTTCACCAGCCAGGAAAACCTGTCCGGTGGTTACCAACGTCTCGCATGCAACCTTTGAATCAGGGTCGAATGCTAAAAAATGATCGATAAGTGCATCCGATATTTGGTCGGCAACTTTATCCGGGTGTCCTTCTGATACGGACTCTGAGGTGAATAAATACGGCATATGTTTTTACTAATTTACTTTCAGTGAAAGCGGAAAGATAACCAGGTTACGGTAAAAATAGAAACTGGTTTTAGCACTTTTTTTCCGTGGTTGCAATCCTTTCCGGGGTATCCCGAACAATCAAATCAGTCCACTTTCAGGCGCCAAAAATAAAACATTTTTTATAAAGCCGAAAATAGCGGTTACTTTTGACGGCCAAAATACAATTGTTTGAAAAGTAGAGCCCTATTCATCATAAATCCAATCTCAGGAGGTAAAAATAAGGACAATGTGCCGGAGCTGATCGAAAAAAACCTGGATAGTGATCTTTTCGAACATACCATCGTTTTTACCAATCGTGCATTTCATGGCCATAAGCTGGCGAAGAACGGCGTGGAGCAATACGATTATATTATAGCCGTTGGTGGCGATGGCACCGTAAACGAAATAGCCTCGGCCATTGCCGGTACCAACACCATATTTGGTATCGTTCCCTTTGGTTCAGGAAATGGACTAGCCAGGTTCCTGGATCTGCCGATGGATACCGGAGCAGCGATTCAAGCGCTGAACAAACAAAACGTTGCTACCATAGACGGAGCGCGCCTCAACCGTCTTTGGTTCTTTAACATGGCAGGTATGGGGTTTGACGCTCAAATAGCTCAGGTATTCTCGCTCGATAAGAAACGCGGTTTTGGTGCTTACATCAAATCGTCGATCAGAGAAATAATAAAC
>JAICXZ010000639.1 GCA_025934475.1 Mucilaginibacter sp.
ATGACAACAGCTCAAAGAAATTGGGATCGACCCAATAGCCGGAGTCCTGTATGTATGGCGTTGGATTTGTCGTGCCCTGAACCTCCACAATTACGCTCCCAATAGTAGGATCCATGCGAGCCACATCTACTATTTCGGGCACCTCACTTTTCAAATATTTGGCATAAGGCAGACCAACAGTTGGAGCCTTGCTGCCGTCATTAAAAGTTGAGGTTACTCGATAGGTATCATCGCGATTATCGAAGCCTTTATCAAAACTTAGTTCATGCTGAAAGTAAAGAAACACCAGGGCGCAGCTAGCCAGTCCAACCGCCAGGCCGATGATATTTATTGCTGCTGTAGTCTTGCGTTTCCACAGATTACGAAACGCCAGGATGAAGTAAGTTTTAAGCATCGCTGATGATTTATACTAATATAAGCCTGCCATGCTTAAAAAGTTCGGCATCACCGAAGTTTAACAATTTTTAACACCCGTTGCTTCGGGAACATAAACATCCCTTATGCGCCCACTTTTATATTGGTTTATTTATAATTATTTTTAAAGAAAGCTAAGCGCTATGGATAAAATTGTCATCGAAGTAGATTCAGCTACCGCAAGCAAATGGTTTACTGCTTCCGCCAGGTTGAGGCAGGAAATAGGAAAATATATGAACGATCAGATATCTGCCATCATTGACAAAAAAGAGAATACAGATATAATTCAATATCTTAAGGAACTTCGTCGGGAAATGAAGAAGAAAGGCCTTACCCAGGAAATCTTGGACGACATACTTAAAGATGAATAAACCGAATTTCATCTTTGATACCAATACATTTATAAGCGCCATTCTGATTGAAAACTCTGTCAGTGCATTCGCCCTTGATAAAGCATTTCGGGTAGGCAAAATTGTGGTTTCAGACGCTACATTCCTTGAATTTACACAAGTACTATTCAGGAAAAAATTCGATAAGTACTTAACCAATTAACGCAGGCTACAGGCGCTAAATAAATTGGAACGTAACACCGTCTTGCAATAAGTCGTTACCAGGCTAAATATTTGCCGGGATCCAAAAGATGATAAATATCTTGAATTAGCGGTTGACTGTAATGCTTCGTGCATCGTAACCGGCGACCAAGATTTGCTGATTCTGAACCCCTTTCGTAATATTCAGATAATAAGTCCTGGTGATTTTCTGAATATGGATTTTTCCTAAGATATGGTCAACTCACCCCGGAGATCAGTTTCCAGCAACTCCTTAACGATCAGCGGATCTTCATACTGCCCCAGCAGGAACATCATTTTGGTAACCGCTGCTTCATAGGTCATATCATACCCGTTGGCCACGCCCATATCTTTAAGTTCCTTACTGGTTTCGTAACGACCGAGCTCAACCGTACCTACTTTGCATTGCGAAATATCAAGAACGACTTTACCGTCATTGATAGCACCTTTAAGCAGATCAGTGAACCATTTATCGGTTGTTGTATTACCCGCGCCAAAAGTTTCCATTATGATACCTCGTACATCCGCGTTCAGGATATTTTCTACTACTTTGGGACCAATACCCGGGTAGAGCTTCAGTACCGCTACATCGCTGGCCAATTTTTTGTGCACTTTGAGCGGTCCTTCGACAGGGTGTCTGATATCATTAGCACTGAATTTAAGATGCACGCCCGACTCCGCAAGAATGGGGTAATTGGGCGAGCGGAAAGCCTCAAATTTGGATGAATTATATTTGAATGCCCGGTTGCCTCTGAAAAGCTTGTAGTCAAAGTAGATACAAACTTCCGGCACACGTGCGTGTTCATGTTTTTTTGCTTTAGCAATCTCAATTGCCGTCATCAGGTTTTCCTTCGCATCCGTGCGGATGGCGCTGATGGGTAACTGAGAACCGGTAAAGATGATGGGCTTGGATAGATTCTCCAGCATAAAGCTCAAAGCCGAAGACGTAAATGCCATGGTATCCGAACCATGCAGGATCACGAAGCCATCTACATTGTCGTAATTACGCTGAATCAAACCCGCAATCTCGCACCAGATATCCGGGTTCATATTAGAAGAATCGATAATATGCTCGAATGAATGCACCATGATCCTGGCGTTCAGTCGCTCAAGCTCGGGTACATTCTCCATGATTTGCTCAAAATTGATAGGTCTGAGCACCTTAGTTTTTGGGTCGCTCATCATACCGATTGTCCCCCCGGTATAGATGATGAGTATTTGATTCATGCGTAAAGTTTATCGGAAATGTTAAATGTAAAAAATAAAAAAGCGACAGGCAAACCCGTCGCTTTTATCTCTTTGATGCTTGTTTAGCTTTTAAACAAGTAAGCGAACGGGCTCTTCCAGCAGCGACTTGAGCGTTTGCAGGAATGCGGCCCCTGTAGCTCCATCAACCACACGATGGTCGCAGGTAAGGGTCACTTTCATCACGTTGCCCGGTACTACCGCGCCATTCTTCACCACAGGTATCTGCTGTATACCGCTAACGGCAAGGATACAAGCATCCGGTGGGTTAATGATCGCAGTAAACTCGTCTATGCCAAACATACCCAGGTTGGAGATGGTGAAGGTTGATCCTTCCCAATCCGAAGGCTGCAGCTTTTTGGCCTTAGCGCGCTGAGCAAAGTCTTTTACTTCGGCCGAGATAGCGCTCAGGGATTTGCCATCAGCAAAGCGAACTACCGGAACCAGCAGGCCATCTTCCACAGCAACAGCCACGCCAATATTCACGTGTTCGTTGGTGCGTATGCTATCGCCCATCCACGATGAGTTAACCGCAGGGTGCTGTTTCAGCGCCACAGCGCAAGCTTTAAGTACAATATCATTGAAAGATATTTTCACAGGCGCAACCTCGTTCATTTTGTTACGGGCAGCGACGGCCTGATCCATATCGATAGAAAGTGTCAGGTAGAAATGCGGGATCAGGAAGCTTTCAGACAAACGGCGTGAAATAGTTTTACGCATTTGCGTAACCGGTTTATCGGTATATTTTTCCGTTCCAACATACTGAGGAATAATAACTGGTTTTTCTGCTTTAGCTGGTGCGCTTGCAGGAGCAGCTTCAGCAGCATGTTTCTGCTCGATCTC
>JAICXZ010000307.1 GCA_025934475.1 Mucilaginibacter sp.
AAAAGTTCTCGGAAATGCTGCGCTATCAGCTTTATGAATGCACGACAGATCTTATACCGATAACAAAAGAACTTCATTATATCAGAAACTATGTGGCTATACAAACCCTGCGCATGGAAAAGGGCTCGGATGTACGTCTTGCTATCGGCGAGGGAATGTGCGATTTTTCCATAGCCCCCTTGCTCATATTGCCTATTGTAGAAAATGCTTTTAAGCATGTTTCAAACTTTAAGGAACCACAGAAAAATAAAATACACCTCACTATCGAAAACCCCGACAAAAAAAACCTTTTTGTAAAGGTTATTAATACTTACGATTCCCTGGACAGCCAGAAACATTTGATGGAAACAGGAGGCCTGGGTATACAAAACGTTCGCAGAAGGTTAGAACTGCTTTATCCAGGCCGCCACGAATTGCATATCGGTAAAGAACAGGATACTTTTCACACAATCCTCAAACTGCAGTATCATGATTAATTGTTTAGTAGTAGATGACGAACCCATAGCACGCAAAGGCATACTCGAACATATTGAGCAGGTAGAGTTTTTGAGTGCTGTGGCTATATGTAAAAATGCTGTTGAGGCCAGTCAGGCTATTCAAAACAACCACATCGATCTTATTTTTCTGGATATACAGATGCCTAAACTAACCGGTGTCAATTTTTTGAAGAATTTAACTGATCCTCCCCTTGTCATATTTACAACCGCCTTCCCGGAATATGCTATAGAAGGCTATGAGTTAAACGTACTTGATTACTTATTAAAACCAATAAGTTTTGAACGTTTTTTTAAAGCGGTTGTGAAGGCGCAATCATTCCTGAACTTAAAAACAAAAAAAGAAGCATTGCAGGATGAACCTTACTTTTTTGTCAAGTCGAACCAAAAGCTCGAAAAGATCATGATTGGCGAGATCTTGTATATCGAGGCTTTGGCAAACTATGTGATTATATACACCAAGAATAAAAAGCACATTGTTTACATGAGCTTTAAAGGAATAGAAAGTCAACTGCCCCGAGCCCTTTTTCTTAAAATACACAAATCGTTCATCGTGGCTATAAATGCTATTCAAACCATTGATAATGACGAAATGATACTGGAGGGTCACACTCTCCCAATCAGCAAAAGTTACCGGCCCATGGTAATGGACCGCGTGGGAAAGTATTTATTCAAACGGGTGTAGAGCTAAGAGATTTCATGGGGGATGTGTGGAGAAACAGCGGGACGCGGACCTGCCTTTCAGCAGCGACATAGATGCGAAAAACCAATCGTGCTGCTGATTAGTTGTAACTACACAAAACGAAAATTTCAAATAAAGCCGATCGTTATGCCCGAATTACCCGATTTGCAAGTTTTCAGCCGCAATCTTATCAAAGCGCTGAAAGGAAAAAAGATAGACAAGATTGTTTGCCGTTCTAAAAAGCTCAATGTACCGGTAAAGGATTTGCAGGACGCATTGGAAGGCGCCAAACTGACCAAAGTGGTGCGTGCGGGCAAAGAACTTCATTTTTCGTTTGATAACAAACACGTGCTTGGCCTTCACCTGATGTTGCATGGGCAATTGACGCTATCTAAAGAAGAAGAAAGCAAAAGTTTGATAATCGCATTAAAATTTGAGGACGACCGATTTTTATCGCTAACTGATTTCGATGGTCTGGCCGCTCCTACCCTTGATCCTAAAGCAAATAATATTCCCGATGCTCTGGAAGTCACAGCTGGATACCTGGGCGAGAAATTAAGTAAAACCAGGACGCCGGTAAAAACTGTGCTGATGGATCAGAAAGTTGTTCGTGGCATCGGCAATGCTTACGCTGATGAAATATTATGGGATGCCAGGCTGTCGCCATTTTCCGCATCCAACAAAATACCGGCCGAAAAAGTGAAGCAACTCACCGCATCCATAAAAAAAGTATTGGAAGACGCTGAAAAGCAAATATTAAAAGCCCGCCCGGAGATCATTAGCGGCGAATACCGCGATTTTATGGAGGTACATAATGCCCGTAAAAAGAAGACGTCTACGGGCGTTGAGATTCTGCAAAAACCGATAGCTTCGAGAAAGACGTATTATACTGAGGAACAGGAAGAGTATTGAGTTATGCTTTCGCACTGTGTTTGAATATCGAACACCGAATGCCGAATAATGTGTCGATGTTCGACGTTCATTATTCAATATTCGATATTCAAACAAAGCAAAAAGCCCCTCCGCTTTCACAGAGAGGCCTTAGGGTCTACTAGTTTAATGAGGGAGCTCGTTATACGTGCTCGGTCTCTTTAGGGTTCAGAAAAACAAACTGATTATCGAACATATCAAGTTTTATCTTGCTGTCCTTATCAACTTTGCCCGCCAGTATCTGCTTTGAAAGCTCGTTGAGTATCTTTTTCTGGATCACGCGCTTTAGCGGGCGCGCGCCAAATTGCGGGTCATAACCTAATTGCGCCAGCCAATCCAGAGCTTCTTCCGATGCGTCCATGCGGATACCGATCTCTTCCAAAGTTTTCTGCAATTGTGCAAACTGCAGCTTCACAATGTCATGAATCTCATCGCGGCTCAACGGGGTGAACATGATGATCTCGTCGATACGGTTCAAAAACTCGGGGCGGATGGTCTGCCTTAGCAACTCGAACAACTGGTTCTTGGTCTTGGCAATTACTTCATCCTTATTATCCTCATCATATTTTTGGAAGTTTTCCTGTATGATGTTCGAGCCTATGTTCGAAGTCATGATGATGATCGTGTTCTTAAAGTTCACCAAACGGCCCTTATTGTCAGTCAGACGGCCATCATCAAGCACCTGCAACAGGATGTTAAACACATCCGGGTGAGCCTTTTCAATCTCGTCGAGCAGGATCACGCTGTAGGGCTTGCGGCGCACAGCTTCGGTGAGTTGACCGCCTTCATCATAACCTACATAGCCCGGAGGCGCACCGATCAGCCTTGACACGGCATGACGCTCCTGGTACTCCGACATATCGATACGCACCAGGGCGCCTTCGTCATTGAAGAGATATTCGGCCAGAGCCTTTGCCAGCTCGGTTTTACCAACACCGGTTGTCCCCAGAAAGATAAACGAACCAATAGGCTTGCGCTTATCATGCAACCCCGCACGGCTACGGCGAATAGCGTCGCTGATAGCTTCAATGGCCTCCTCCTGCCCTGCCACACGCTTGTGGAGCTCGGCTTCCAGGTGAAGCAGCTTTTCACGTTCGCTTTGAATCATTTTCGAAACCGGGATACCTGTCCAGCGAGATACTACTCCGGCGATATCTTCGGCGGTAACCTCCTCCTTCAGCATCCGGTTTTCCTTCTGGTTTTCCAGCAAGGCGGTTTTCAGTTTTTCAACCTCGTCCTGCGCCTCTTTGATACGGCCATAACGAATCTCAGCTACTTTACCGTAATCACCGGCACGTTCAGCTTGTTCGGCTTCCAGCTTATAGTTTTCTATTTTTTCAACTTTCTGGTTGATAGCATCTACGGCGTCTTTCTCGCTCTTCCACTGCGCACGCAACGAATCGCGTGAAGCCGAAAGATTGGCAATTTCTTCGCTCAGTTCTTTGACGCGTTTTTCGTCTTTTTCGCGTTTGATGGCCTCCCGCTCAATCTCCAATTGCATGATACGGCGTTCCAATTCATCCACTTCTTCCGGAACTGAGTCCATTTCGATACGGAGTTTGGAAGCGGCTTCGTCCATCAAGTCGATTGCCTTATCGGGCAAAAACCTGTCGGAGATATAGCGCTGCGACATTTCCACAGCGGCGATGATTGCGTCGTCAAGGATGCGCACCTTGTGATGGGTTTCATAACGCTCCTTCAACCCACGCAGAATCGAAATTGCATCCTGGGTATCAGGTTCATCCACCAAAACCATCTGGAAACGGCGTTCCAGAGCTTTATCTTTTTCAAAAAACTTCTGGTATTCGTTGAGGGTGGTTGCGCCAATGGCTCTCAACTCACCGCGAGCTAAGGCAGGTTTCAGGATGTTTGCGGCATCCATCGCACCTTCGCCGCCACCGGCGCCAACCAGGGTATGTATCTCATCAATAAACAGAATGATTTCACCATCTGCCTGGGTTACTTCCTTGATTACAGCCTTTAAGCGCTCTTCAAATTCGCCTTTGTATTTTGCGCCGGCAATCAGAGCCCCCATATCAAGCGAGTAAACCGTTTTGCTTTTCAGGTTCTCAGGCACGTCGCCTTTAATGATCCTAAAGGCAATACCTTCTGCAATCGCGGTCTTACCCACGCCCGGTTCTCCCACCAATATCGGGTTGTTTTTGGTACGGCGGGATAATATCTGGATCACCCGCCTGATCTCCTCATCACGACCAATCACCGGGTCAAGCTTACCCGACTCGGCATATTCGTTCAGATCGCGCGCATATTTGTTTAATGCATTATAAGTAGCCTCGGCATTCTGATCGGTCACCTTATTATCGCCACGCAACGCGATGATGGCCTTTTTCAGGTCCTTCTCGTTCACGCCAGCATCTTTCAAAGCGGCTCCGGTTTTTCCGTTTGCCGCGAGGATACCGAGTAATATGTGCTCGACAGATACAAATTCGTCCTTAAACTCCTTCAGGTACGATTGCGCCTTTTGCAAAGCCGTGTTTGCATCCGACGATAAATATATATTGCTCCCACTAACCTTCGGGAATGAAGCGATCTGCTCATCAAGCGTCTCGTTCAAACGATTAAGGTTAACGTTTAATTTCTTTAACAGGTAACTTATCACGTTCTCATCTACCAAAAGCAATCCTTTGAGTAAATGAGCATTTTCTATGGCCTGTTGCTGGTTACCGGCAGCGATCTCAGAAGCCTTCTGCACGGCTTCCTGGGCCTTTATGGTAAAGTTGTTAAAATTCATACTCCAATTGTTTCAAAACATTTGCCACAAGCGTATAAGTGATAATTTGACACTTAATTTCGGGTTTCACGAGACATTTTGTCTACATTTATCATCCTAACCGAAACATTTTCAGCCATAAAGGCTTAGGTTTGAGTTTGAACACCAATTTTGTATATTTGATATACCCATTTTAAACTAAAGCTTTGAACACCCAATCGTATAAGAAAGTTCCGCGAAAGCTTCGTGCTTCCTACCGCAACTATTATAC
>JAICXZ010000562.1 GCA_025934475.1 Mucilaginibacter sp.
CACTATAATGGTGATGCACACAAATTGCAATGCTCCCCAGGCACCGTGCTTTTTTACAAAATAGGTCATATAATATTTGAACCAACCTGTAATATCTAAAACGTGTTGCGGCTTCGTTGCTAAAACTACCGCACCGATTTTTGACCCGGCAGTATTACCAAAAAGCGTATTTAACAACGGTATCAGCAGCGGATATACTAAGGAACTAAAAACAACGAATAATATGGTGTAAAGTATGTAAGGTATAGCAAACTTTTCAATTGGTTTAGCAAATGCAAGCAGCCTGAAATAAGTCTTCATCAAATAAAAATAAGTTGCAAAGCTAATAGTTATTAGTCAATTACAGGTATCGGGCCATAAACGTTACAATCAGGTAATAAATAGCTTAACCAACTCCCAAACAACGTCAATATTCACGTTTTCAATACACGGATAAGGTTTTCCTTCCAAAATAATGAATTTGCAATCCCAATTACAGTGATAGCAATCCACCCGGTGAAAGGCACAAATCGGGCTGGAAACCATAACTGTTGGGTAGGGCGCAAACCGTTCAAAGTGCCCTCCTCCCAAAACACAAATAGCCGGTGTTTGTGTTGCCGCAGCAATGTGAATTGCACTCGTTTCATTAGCAACAACCAGCGAAACGCCACCTATAAGTTCAATCATTTCTATAAGCGACGTCTTACCAATCAGGTTATTGACAGTTCCTGAAGGCAGATTTTGCTCAATGTATTCGCCTGCTTTAGTCTCAGACGGACCACCAGCCAGGTATATTGGCTGATCTGTGTGTTGCCTAATAAGTTTAATCAGCTCCAAAAACTTAAATGGCTCCCAACTGCGTTTCGGCACTCCTGCACCAGGGAAAATGATGATGCCTTTTTTTCGGTTCTAACGGTCGGAATTGAAGGGCCAGCAAGCTCAACTTGACGCCCAAGCACTTTTTCGAAAAAGTATTTTGACCGGTTGAACTCAAAAACCAAGCCGGGAGGCAGGGGAAGTTTTTCGGTGAAAAATTTGTCCGTTCTTGTTTTATACTTTTCTGCTATTCTTTCTGCACCTCCGGTGAATCCAATCGTTTGTTTCGCAGCAGCCATTCCGGCCAGGCCATCAGTCATGAAGGTACGTGCATAAGTAGGCTGTAAAACAATCTCGTATTTGTTACGGAAGAGTTTCAGACCAATTCTTAAAACCCTTAACGGAGCATGATAGAGCTTCTCGGGTTCGGTGAACAAAAAATTGCCAATAAATCTGCTATCGTATTTTAATGCAATATCCTGCCATAGCGTATTGCCTAAAAGATCAATCTCGTAGCCCTGAAATTTTTCGGAATTCCTTAAGATTTCCAGGAAGTTTCGAAATAGCATATAATCGCCAATAGCATCAGCTTTGATAACCAGGATTCGTTTTTTAAACTTTTGGCCAAAACGGAAAAACCGAAGGATTGATGGCCCTTTGAGGAGAATAAAACGGGTTACCCTAAATAAATTCCTGTTTGGTTGAGCCATATTACTGACCGGTCACCAAGCGCTTGAATGTACCTACTGTCCCGATAGTCCGGTTCAAATAACGGTAATAAGATGCGGGTTTTAAATAGCGTTTGAACAATTTGTCCCGTTCGGCCTCAAATACAAGGTCCTTGGTGTGCATAGAAAAGCCATCGCCTGCGAAGCGCGCCACCAACAAATTGCAGTGTACAAATTTGAATGCCTTATCCTTCCATAAACGCAGATTGAGGTGATAATCCGCATAAACACGGTATTTGGTTTCGTAACAATAACGATCGAACACGACTTTCGGGTAAAATATACCCTGGTGACAAATGTTGAGCTTAGTCAGATAGTAATCATCATATACCTTACTGAATTCTTTTCCATAAAAGATTACATTACCATAATAAACTGTGTCGGGATTCTTAAGCCTTTCCAGCATGGCGGGGAAGCCGGCTGCAAGTTCGTCGTCAGCTCCGAGGAAGATGACCCATTCTCCTTTAATGTGGTCAACAGCTTTGTTCATGGCATCATAGATACCATTGTCGGGCTCGCTACGCCAAAAATCAATGATATCTTCATGATCTTTAATAATACCAAGCGTTCCATCAACGCTATTGCCGTCGAGTAAGACAAGCTCAATTGCATCCGTCTTATATTTCCCAACGCTTTTGAGCAATCTCTCCAGGGTCGCTTCCGCATTGAAGGTCACACAAACAATGGTAACCTTAGGTATTGAATTGTCAATTTGCGTCAAACGTTTTCCGCCTTGCTGCATATACTTTGTTGTCGATCTGCTATACGTTGAGCTTAGGGCTAATGGAACAATGGTCAAAACATTATCGCTCACCAACTCTCAACGTTGATTAATAATCGTTCACAATCGGGGTTTTGTAAATCGCGAACTCAGAGGAAAGGCTTACAGGGGTTCGGGCTTTAAAGTCCAATTCTGACAATCTGCCTGCCTTTTACCGACTCTCTGATACGGCTTGTAACAACAAAGATACTTAACTGACTTTTATTTACAATTAATAAATTGCCCAGTTTTTGCTTATATTCTTTTATCTGGCTCCGGTTTTTGAAAAGCTCACGATAACTCCTCCATATCCAGAATTGCCCTACCAGTAATTTGGGAATGAGATCGATTAGCGTAATCTGGCAATACCATGCAAACAACGCAAGACCATCCAGGTGCAACGCATGCATATAAAACCTGTTGCGATAGTATATGCTTTTGACCCAGCGGGTTGTCTTATAGTTTTTAGTGCTGGCCGACACCTGGTGCCTGCAAATAGCACTATGTTCGTAATAGCATTTCCAATCCAAACGCCATGCACGGATGCTCAATTCCATATCCTCGCAATAAAAAGGTGAGAACAGTTCGAAAAAGCCTCCTATCTTTTTTAGCTTTTCGGCATCTATTAGCGCGTTTGCTCCTGACAAGTAAAAGGTATACAACCAATCGTTGGGCTCGTTGGTATAGTAAAAGTAGTCGGTTTTAAATTTGAGACCGTTGAATTTGGGAACGCGCGCAGCATCCTGGATGCGATCGCCCTGCATATCGATGATGCGCCCCATCACGCCAAATGTGTCGGACTTTGAAAAATATTTCCACTGATTTTCAAAATAGCCTGGCTCCAGCTTTACATCCGAGTTGAGCAGCAGTATCAACTCATTTTTTGCAGCATCAATGCCCCGGTTACAGGTATAGGAAAAACCGTGGTTTTCTGGATTAATGATCAGCTTTATCTGCGGATATGCTTCGCGAATGAATGTGACCGACTCGTCTTTAGAGGCATCATCCACCACAATAATTTCGAAGGGCACACCAGCTTCCTCCACCGCGGCAAAAGTGAGGGGCAAATATTCCTCCAGCAAATGCCTGCCGTTATAATTGGGGATAATGACCGAAATGCTTTTTTTATCCAAGGCGAGGTTATTTGATTATCTTGTAATTCCTGTATTCGCTTACACGCCAAC
>JAICXZ010000222.1 GCA_025934475.1 Mucilaginibacter sp.
AGCCGCTCTGTATAATGCAGAGCGGCTTTTTTATTCTACAAATCCGGAGGTGGACACGATACTAATCATTGTAACATACATGTTGGACTAATTTTAAACTAAGTTTTGCGTTAATATTTCCTAACCCCTATTTTAGGGTCAAATAAAACCTTATATGAAAAAATCTATCTTAATGCTATCGCCTGTTCTATTAGTAACGCAGGTAGCAATTGCTCAAACACATACTATTAACGGAACAGTGCTGGATAAAGCCGGTAATTCAGTGCCCTATGCATTTGTAGAGGACGGCGCACATAAGTACGCGGCATATAGTGATTCTGTGGGCCATTTCGCAATTACCGTACAGCCGGATTCAAAACTAGATTTTGCTGCGCCAGGATTTAAAGACACTGTGGTTAACGTAGGCGCAAATAACGAGCTGCAAGTTGCACTGCAGCAGAATGGTCAAAAAAGCGTGGATGGTACAGTTAGCACTTCTTCAGGCGCAATGACTACTGAAAGCGTTAGTAAAAACGAAATGGCCGCTATGTCAAATGATATGGGCGGATATTTAAAACCGGCCCATGAAAAAGGAGACACAAGGGGCAGCCAGTATTTGTTTGTAACATTTGTGCATGGCTATTTGATAAATGCAGAAGGCGACCTGGTTCAGAAACCTAACTATCTGTTTGACTATGATAAAATCAACGTGAATTTGCTATTGACCAGGGATAACAAAACAATCATAGAAATAGGTTGGGATGAAACCAAGTCCTTTAGCTTGTTTTCGAGGGAGGGTGTACGGTACGACTTCGAAAAAGTGCCTGCTATCGATCCGTCGCATTATGCGCAGGTACTGGCATCGGGCAATAAGTACAAAATATACAAGTTGATATCAACTAAGTTTGTAAAGTCAGACTATGTTAATAATGGCGCTGCGGCGCATGGTCATGATTATGACGAATATGTGGATGATGCTACTTACTATATTGTTGACGTGCCGTCGAATCAAATGCAGAAGTTTTCCTTGAGAAAGAAGGGCATTAAGACCGCATTTGCCAAAGAGGCAGATAAGATTAATAAGTACCTTTCAGGCAATTCGGACGATATTGATGACGCGTACCTGGCCAAATTGGGCGCTTACATGAACCAATAAGTTCTAAGAATATCATAACGGTAACCCATGGCTGCATGTCATGGGTTATTTTTTATCCACGCTATATTTCCCCGGGCCAAGAAATAGCAAGCCTGCAAAGGTTATACAATCTTCTATGGCGTGCGACGCGTCGAACAGGCTATGGCCCGGCTGGTAGGTTACTAGTGCGGCCACTACCAGGTTAATTACCAGCAGCAGGCAAACCGGCCTGAATGCAAGACCGATGATCAGCAAAAAACCGCCTACGGCCTCAGTTAAGGCGGCTAAAAGCCCCCACAACATGAGCCAAAAATGAATCCCGACAACGTTGATGGCCCCGCCCAGTTGTTCCCATTTGTGCGGACCGCCTGCTAGTTTTGGAAAGCCGTGATAAATAAACATGAGCCCAAGACCCACGCGTATGATCAATAAGCCGAAATTTTTATAGTTTCCTAAACCGCCGAAGAGTGCCATTTGTTGGTGATTAGAGATTGGAGATTAGTTAATTAGAGATTAGGGGGTTAGTTCTTAGATGTATTTTGCCGTTACGTGGTGTTCTTCCACTACCAAATTTAGCGTTTTGCCCAATATGAGCGATTGATTGTCGGGAATATGGCCGGCCGGGAAGTCGAAGCAAACAGGATAATCGTATTTTTTTACAACTTCCATTATAATTTCGGGCACCGTTTGACCAAAAGGAATGTCATTATCTTTCAGTTCGGTAAAGCCCCCGACAATAAGTCCTGCCAGGTTTTTTAATTTGCCGGCCCGGTCAAGCATCCTGACCATTCTGTCGATTGAATAAAGGTATTCGCCCACATCTTCGATAAAGAGAATTCCGCCATCATAATTATAATCAGATACCGAACCTGAAACTGCCACCAGCAGGCTAAGGTTACCCCCGATTAGGGGTCCTGTGCCCCGTCCTTTTCTGTTCCGGTCGTGCGAATCGAATGTATAGTCAAATTCATCGCCGAACAGCGCTTTTCGCAGCGTTTCCAGTGAATATTTTGATGCGTCGGGAATAGTCACCGGCATTTGGCCATGAATGGTTTGCAGGTTGTAGTTTGCGTAAAGGTGAGCATGCAGTACGGTGATATCGCTAAATCCCACCAGCCATTTCGGGTTCGTCGCTAAAGGACTAAAATCAACTTTATCGATCATCCTGATCGTTCCATACCCTCCACGTGCCGCAATGATGGTTTTGATACTGTCGTCATCAATAAAGCGCTGCAGATCGCGGGCGCGCAGATCATCGTCGCCGGCAAATTGATGGTATGATGCCGAAAGCGTTTCGCCCTGTATCACCTCAAGGCCCCACGATTCAAGCAATGTTACCGCATCGGTCATGGGATTGGGTAGCTTTTTGGCCGGACAGGTGATCGCAATCTTGTCTCCCTTTTTTAAAAATGGCGGAGCAACTGTGGCGGTGGTAGAGCTTTTGTACATAGATAGTAATTTATAACGATCTTATCTTTCAGACTTTTCCGGATGGCTACCGGGATTCGGACTTTCCGACTTAAATCGATTATCTTTGCCCATCCGCCAACCGGCGGAGGCGACGCAATTTAGTATTAATGTCACAACTTAATAAATTTAAACGTTACACCATTACATCGGCACTGCCGTATGCCAATGGTCCACTTCATATAGGTCACCTGGCCGGCGCCTATTTGCCTGCCGACATTTTTGTTCGCTACCTGAGGTTAAAAAAGCAGGACGTGGTATACATCTGCGGCTCCGACGAGCACGGTGCTGCCATCACTATCAAGGCAAAAAAGGAAAATACCACGCCGCAGGCCATCATTGATAAATATCATGCCCAGATAAAGCAGAGCTTTGCCGAGTTTGGTATTTCGTTCGATATTTATCACAGGACTTCTTCGCCAATTCATCATGATTTGTCAAAGGAGTTTTTCCTGAATCTGTATGAGAAAGGTGAATTTGTTGAAAAGTACTCTGAGCAATATTTCGACGAGGATTTCCAGCAATTCCTCGCCGATCGCTATATCATAGGCACATGCCCCAATTGCAGTAATCCGAACGCTTATGGCGATCAATGCGAAAACTGCGGGACATCGCTAAATCCGACTGACCTGATCAACCCGGTATCAACACTCAGCGGTAAGCCACCGGTTTTGAAACCGACAAAACACTGGTACCTGCCGCTGGATAAATATCAGCCCTGGCTCGAAAAATGGATCGATGAAAAAGAAGGTGAGTGGAAGGTGAACGTTTTCGGGCAGTGCAAATCATGGCTTAAATCGGGGCTGCAGCCACGGTCAATGACACGCGATCTCGATTGGGGCATCGACGTGCCGCTCGAAGAGGCCAAAGGCAAAAAATTGTATGTGTGGATGGATGCGCCGATAGGGTATATCTCGGCCACGAAGCAATGGGCAGAAGACCATAACAAGGATTGGAAGCTTTATTGGAAAAAACAGGAAAAAGAAGAAGATAACACCTGCCTGATCCATTTTATCGGCAAGGATAATATTGTATTCCATTGTATCATCTTCCCGGCAATACTTCGCGCGCATGGCGAATATGTGCTGCCGCAAAATGTACCTGCCAACGAGTTCTTAAACCTGGAAGGAGACAAACTTTCCACCTCACGCAACCATGCTGTTTGGTTGCATGAATACCTGGAGGAATTCCCGGGTAAGCAGGATGAGTTGCGTTATGTGCTTACCTCGATATTACCTGAAACAAGTGACAGCGAATTTACCTGGAAAGATTACCAGGCGAGGGTAAATAACGAGCTGGTAGCTATCCTCGGTAATTTTGTGAACCGGGTGATGATATTGATGCATAAGTTTTTTGATGGGAAAATTGAAAGCCCATCAGGCAAAGTTGTGCTCAATGAACCAGCTATCGATTACGAACTTGGACGTCTTTACGAGGACCTTGAGCAAAACATTGAAGCATTCAGGTTCAGGCAGGCGCTGCAGACCGTGATGGATATGGCTCGCCTCGGCAATAAATACCTGACTGAAAAGGAACCCTGGAAAACGATCAAGACAAATCCTGAAGATGCACGCGAAACGCTGCACAACTGTCTGGTGCTGATAGGTAAACTGGCCGCATGTATGCAGCCGTTTCTGCCGTCGACTGCGCAAAAGACGCTCGATATGGTAAACTGGCAGGGGGGTGCGATAGGGCTTGAACAGGAAATTAGCTTTAAATCAGGCCACCAGCTGAATCCCGCCGCATTACTGTTCGAAAAGGTTGAGGATGAAACGATAGCCGAACAAATAGCAAAGCTGGAGTCAAAGAAGCAAACTGCTGCTCCGGCATTACAGCTGCCTGCGGCTAAAGAGAATATCAATTACGAGTCGTTCGCCACAATGGATATCCGCATCGGAACCATCCTGGCAGCAGAAAAGGTGGCAAAAACCAAAAAATTGCTCAAACTGACGATTGACACCGGTCTTGATAAACGCACCGTAGTATCAGGTATCGCCGAGCATTACGAGCCCGAAGCCATCATCGGCAAACGAGTAAGCATACTCGCCAATCTGGAACCACGCGAAATTAAAGGCATTGTTTCGCAGGGTATGATCCTGATGGCAGAAGACTCAGCAGGCAAATTAACCTTCGTATCGCCCAATGACGACCTGCATAATGGCTCGGTAGTTAGATAATGTGCAAATGTGCAGATGTGCAAATGATTTTGCCTAACTGTTTTATAATTCGCACCTTTGCAACTAATTCCGAAATCGGCAATTCGAAATTGACACGGCCCCGTAGTTCAACGGATAGAATAGAAGTTTCCTAAACTTTAGATATGGGTTCGATTCCCGTCGGGGCTACTTTTCTAAGCAGAAAGCCTAAAGCGAAAAGCTGAAGGCTTTTTTGTTTCTGTGCCACTCTTTTTGTGTAAATGTTCACAGTTGGGAAGCGGCATTGGATACCTGGACTAAGCTGATTCAGATCATGAAAAAAGTGCTGTCAACCTTCATATTATGTTTTACAATGCTAACGGCATTTGCGCAAACCAGAATGCGCCCGGTCGAGCAATTAATCAACACAGCCGATCCGGGATGGCCTGTGGTAAGGCAATGGATAGATTCCGCTAAAAATAAGGTAGAGGTTCTACCGGTTGATGCTGCAAAAGCCAAAGATGCGCTCTATAAAACCCAGGTGACAACGCGCTCTATCATGGGCGCTATCGTTTATTCTACAGGTGGAATTTTGGTTGATGAGGGATGGATCAGAATTTTTGGGTCCGGTAATGCGAGGATGCAACGCACACTTCCCGACTGGAATAAGGGTAAAGGATTTAAAGAATTTGGCGATCGCCCAGCCTTCTTCATCGTAGCGGATGACGCTGCAGGAGGGTTATTTGCGGTCAACTATGGTTCATTTGGGAAGGATGTAGAAAATATCTACTATTTCTCGCCCGACAGTTTACAATGGGAGGCGCTTGGGAAAAACTATGAAGATTTTATCTGGTTTTGCTTCACCGGCGACCTCGAAAAATTTTATTCCGGCATTCGGTGGAAATCATGGCGGAAGGATATAAAATCAATGACCGCGGATGAGGTATTTAATATCTACCCGCCGTTATGGTCGGTTGAGGGTAGAGACGTCGAAAAAAGTGATAAAAAACCAGTACCGGCCGACGAAGAATATCTTTTTAATCTCTCAATACTGAAACAAGCGGCTGATAAGCACGATCACTAAATATAGCGATATTTAAACTTAGTAAAGTGATTTAACGCATGGTTTTTCGAATCAGCCGTGGTGCAATCATGTTGTTAAACAGGTAATTACGAAAAGCTTAGTAAGCAGGAACTAAATAAACCATTTTACAATTCAAAAGGCGCGGTTTACACTTAGTTCAAGGCATTTTTTTGAAAGAATCGAGATCAACATGATCTGGTTTATTTTTTAATTAAAAAATTGC
>JAICXZ010000617.1 GCA_025934475.1 Mucilaginibacter sp.
CAATGACGGCCCAATTCGGATTCATTTCGACGGCACGCGCGCTCCAAGAAAGTGCTTTTTTCAATTGCCCTATATTGTGGGAGTATTGAAATATATCCCAGGCACTACTGTTTAGCAACTGTATACTACCAAGTCCATCTGGAAGCTTTCGGATATCCTCCATTGCCATTTGCTTAACTAAGCATTTATTGTACTTCCTCCAGTTCTTTACGGACTTGTACCAGTCTGCCTCGGAACGAACCAGGTTTTTCTGCACATATGCTTCGCCAAATTTTTGTTGGATATTCCTGCCGATGCTGTCCCAATCCGGTTCTTTGTTGTGTTTTCGGGCAGCAGCAATCACGGGTGTGATCTCCTCTTTTTTCGCTATATAGTTGATAAAACGATCGGCAATGTCTTTATCATGCAGGATTGTATCGGTTAATGCGGGATGGTGATAAATGAAATCGAATACTTTATCCCTGGAGCTCAGCACACTGGAAAAGAGGGCGGCAAACCACAGATTTGCTTTGGTAGCTATTTCAGAATCGCTTAAATTATCGAGGTAGTTATGCAGGTAATCTGACGCTATAGAATCAGCTAGCGCCAGTTGTTTATACTTCCTTGCGTCGCTGGCTAAAAGGGGCATCACCGCATAGTTTTTCTTACCGGACTTATAAGCAGCTACCAGTGTATAATATTGTTGGGTAGTATCTACAGCTTTTGCAGCAAGAGCAATAAAATCTGAAGATTTTTGATAACCCTCACCCCGGTGGACTATTTTTCCATCGGAAGTAAGAAATAAGAAAGTGGGTAATGCATAAATTTTATACATACTCATAATGGCATGGGCATCAGAATACCACGCCCGAATGGCCGCATCATCCATTTTGGCGGTATCCATTTGTACCTTCACGGATATGAACCTCGAGTTCATAAAGTTGCCAACACTATCGTTCGGGTAGACTTCTTTATCCATTTCCTTACAGGGCCCGCACCAGGTAGCGTAGCAGTCCAAAAAGATAAATTGGTTACTCCTTTTTGCTTCCTCTTTGATTTGCTCCCAACTCAATTTATTTTGAAATAAAATCCCTTTTTGCTGCGCGTGCGTAATCAAGGCCATCGCTGCCAGTACGACAATTGCTAAGTATCTCATTGTTTCATGTTTATATTAAATTTTATCTATGGAGCCTGGGCAACTTAGCTCAGAGAGCTCACCGAACCGAGTGCAAATTTCCTGCACTAAAGTTCTCGGTAATGTCAAACCATTTTGTATTTGCTCCTTGACAAAAGCACTTTAGCAGCGGCTTGACAAGAGGCAAACTGCCTTCATGAAGCAGCCACAAGCATTGTCTTTCAATAGCCAGGGTTTTGTACCAGATCCGGATTCGCCTGTATTTGTGTTTGATTGATCGGGTATAAAGCCCAGTCAGGATTCCAACTCCCGCCTTTTCCAGGCGTGATAATACCCATAACCGAGTTAACTTGCCCGGTTCTTTTCAGATCTAGCCAGCGATGCCCCCATTCAGCGAACAATTCGACTCGTTTTTCATGAAGGATCTCATTGAGAACAGACGCCTGATCTGTTGGTCCTGCATAAGGCCCCAGACCGGCTCGGCTCCGAATGACATTGACATCGGCAAGCGCTCCGCTATTCCCCAAGATATTTCCTTGCTGACATCTTGCTTCAGCCCGGATGAGATATTGTTCCGCCAGCCTTAAAATCATGGTGTATTCGGTAAGGCCTGAAACACTCGTAACAGCACTGTTAAATGTATTGATCTTGTATTTGAACGGGTAATGATACGTAGTACCTGACACAGTAATACTACCGACCCAATGCTGAAGTCTAAGATCTCCTGGCTCAAAATTTGACAGCAAGTCACTGCTCAGGTAAACGGGATGGACCTGGTTCGTTGTAGGACCGGTTGGAGGGATTACATATAATTTCGCATCCTGAGTATTAAAGCCCGTTGTCGTCGGCTGCCATTGCCAGATAGCTTCAGCGCTGTTTTTTAGAAAAACGCCGTCGAGCGGTGTCAGAGAATACAACGATGTATTATTGATCACCGCTGACGCTGCGCTGTCGGCTTTGGCATAATAACCCGTATTACCTAATGCAGCGTAATAAAGATAGACCCTTGCCAGTAAGGCAGCGGCTGTTGATTTATTTGGCCGCGTCCGTTCCTTTGTCGAAGTTACCAACGTTGCATCCACATAGTTTGGGTTCAGCAAACTTTGTGCGTCCTTAAGGTCTGAAATGATCTGTTGATAAACTAAATTTTTAGCTGTCCTGGGAACTATGGCTGTTTTGTTATAGTCTGTACTCAGAATTAGCGGGACATCACCATAAAAGTTAACCAGGTAAAAATAAAAAAACGCCCTCAGAAACTTGCCTTCACCTAGCAATTGCTGTTTAACTGGTGCCGAAAGCGAGTTGGAAGCTGCAACCCCTTCGACAGCGGCATTTGCCTGGTAAACAAAGGGGTAAATACCAGACCAGAGGTCGATCGGATTTTTTGCAATCTGGGCATTTTGGTAACAAGCGATATAAGTTGACACGTTTACGCCACGGTATAAGGTGAGTTCATCAGCAGAAAGGCCGCCGAATAAGCCAACTGTTTGAATTCCCGAGCTGGTATAGGAAGCATTGCTAAGCTGACCATAGATTCCGGTCAATACCGATGAAGCTGTAGCATCAGAAGCAAATACGTTATTAGCACTAGTGGAAGTGTATGGCGTTGGAACATCCACTAACTTCTTACATGAAAATATCATCATGCTCAGAAAACATGTTAAAATGATTTTTTTTCCGGGGAGTCTATGATCGTTAAGCATAACTTGATGATTTGATATAAAATAAATTGAACAGTTAAAGAATTTATTAGAAATCCGCCTGGATACCTCCACTTATAATCCGCAAATAGGGCAACGAGGAATTGCTTTCATTTTCGGGATTCAGTAAGTTTTTCGCCGGAGTGATCGTAAAGATATTTTGCCCATCGACAAACACCCTCAGGCTCTGTACACGCAACCGATCGGTGACAGGCTTTGGAATCTGATAAGACAAGCTGCAATTAGTGAGCCTTATGTAAGATGTATTCCCAAAAGCCGCCGTGCTGGATCCTTCATAAAAATAAGCACCTATCAACGAATAATTTGAATTGTATCGTTCAAAAGCAGATACATCCCCGGGCTTTTGCCATCGCTGCAACTGATCAAC
>JAICXZ010000755.1 GCA_025934475.1 Mucilaginibacter sp.
GTTCGAGTCCTGTTCCCGCTTGAATTCAAAGCGAGCCATGACAGGACAAAATTCGAACCGCTTTTTTGAGGATTTAAAGCGATTGGCTAATATTGTGACTTAAGTACACCTGGCTTTCTTGAAGATTATTTGATAAAAGCAAATTATATTCTGATTAGGCTTCCGAATAAACATAGAGGAACTATTTAAAAGGATCATATCCTGGCTTTTTGTAAAGCCACCCCCAATGGCCAAGTATATCCGGTTTATATACCTTTTCCGCCCAATCCTCTTTTTTAACATCTTCTATGCTTACTGAAATATTAGCTTCCTTAGCCCCAACGGCAACCATTACGGCTTTCGTTATCTCTGCCGCAAGCTTTGCTTTTTCTTCCTCAGATTTCCCGACTATTTTGACGTGTATGTGCGGCATTGTCAGTTTAAATCGATGATTTATATTGCTCGTCTGTTACCTGTTCCATCCAGTCGACAGGCGAGCCGTTCAATTTTTCCTGTATGGCGATATGGCTCATCGCTGTGGTAGCAGTTGCGCCATGCCAGTGTTTTTCATTTGGTGAGAAATACACCACATCGCCCTGGTAAATATTTTGTTTGGGTTCACTCTCACGCTGTACCCAACCAGCACCTGCTGTAACGATGAGCGTTTGCCCGAACGGATGGGTATGCCATGCAGTACGAGCGCCAGGTTCGAACGTCACCAGCGCCATCGCTACCCGCGACGGTTCAGGTGGATTTATTAGCGGATCGATGCGTACGTTGCCGTTAAAATAATCGGCCGGGCCTTTGCCCGAAGGCTGGGAGCCGTTTCGTATAATTTCCATATGTGTGTTTTAGTTATTTCTGAATTATTGTATGCTATAACCGCCATCTACCACTAATGTGTGGCCTATTACCATGCTGGCTGCATCGCTGCACAAAAAAAGCACTGCACTTGCAATTTCATCAGGGCGCCCCAAACGGCCCACCGGCACTGTTTCCAGCATCGCGTCCAATATCTCTTTCTGCCCGTCCGCGATCATCTGGTCGGACATCGCCGTTTGGAACATACCTGGGCATATGCTATTAATTCGTATACCTTGCGCTGCATATTCCAATGCCGCGCTTTTTGTTAAACCTATAACGCCGTGTTTTGCACCGTGGTAGGTGCCACGCTTTGCGCCGCCTAAAATACCACCTATTGAAGAACAATTTACAATGGCCCCGCTGCCCTGCTTACGCATCTGCCGTAACTCGAACTTCATACAACTCCATACGCCGCGATAATTGATACCAGTAACGCGGTCGAAATCGCCCCTGGTTTGGTCGGCGGCGCCGACTAACTCATTCTGTACGCCTGCATTGTTATAAGCGTAATCCAGCCGGCCAAAAGCCGCTACCGTTTTGTCTATCATCTCTTCCACCTGTTTGTCGTCGGATACATCGCATGTGATAGCCAATATCTGGTAACCGTCAGATTCTAATTGACCCGCAGCGGTTTTAACCGCTTCTGCATTCCAGTCGGCTAAGGCAACTGCCGCGCCTGCTTCTGCAAATGCTTTTGCTGTCGCAAATCCCAATCCTGACGCAGCGCCGGTTACCAGGGATACTTTTCCTTCCATTATTTTCATAAACTTTTTTGTTAAATAATTATAATGCAAAAGTGACGCTGTCAGAACGAATAATCCTTACACAAGATACAGGTTCGCTTACCATTTTTACAGGTTCGAACCGCAGATTCAAATCAAGCAAAGATTAACGTTAAATTTGACCCGGTTTAAATGAGAAAGTTATGGAAAAGATATTACGTATTGATCATGTGAGTGATCATGATGCTTTTTATCACCGGGAAAACCTGCATCCATTGGTTAGCGTGATCGATTTCGAAGGCACTGCCCCGGAAATATATGCAGCTAAAATGGCTTTCGGTTTTTATGCAGTTTATCTGAAAGATGTCCGTTGCGGCGATATCAAATACGGGCGGCATACCTACGATTACCAGGACAGAACATTGGTTTTTGTTGGGCCCGACCAGGTCGTCCATGTTAGTATCGACCAGGATTACAAACCTCAGGGCTATGCGCTGCTTTTTCATCCGGATCTGATCCATGGCACACCACTTGGCAAACATATTGATGATTATTCTTTTTTTTCTTATGACACGCGGGAGGCGCTGCACCTCTCTGAAAAAGAAAGAAAGATTGTGCTTGATTGCTTTGAAAAGATCAGTTACGAACTGGAGCAGCGAATGGACAACCACAGTAAAACCCTTATCGCGGCCAATATTGAGCTATTCTTAAATTACTGCGTGCGATTTTATGAGCGGCAATTTATTACACGCAGCCATATTAGCTGTAGCAACATCGAAAGATTCGAAAAGCTTTTAAAAGACTATTTCCGTTCGGATAAGCTCCAAGACATCGGTTTACCGTCGGTTAATTATTGTGCAGATCAGCTTCACCTGTCGCCAAACTACTTTGGCGATATGGTCAAAAAGGAAAC
>JAICXZ010000845.1 GCA_025934475.1 Mucilaginibacter sp.
ATCTGCTTTACTCAGACAGTGGATTTCCGTTTGGTGATGTAGGAAGAGCTATGCTTGCCAATTTTTACAATGGCAATATCGCGTTTAATCACGGTGTAATGACGGCGGTATATAACTGCAAGCAACCCTCGCAGGGCATGTGGGCGCAGGACCTTGAACGGGGCGTTCAGGATTCCATCAGTCCATACCCGTGGCAAACGGATACCTCTATCGGCGACTGGTTTTACCGGACCGGCCAGACCTATAAGAGCGCTACTGATATTATACAAATGCTGGTAGATATCGTCAGCAAAAACGGTAATCTGCTGATCAATATTGTTCAAACTCCGGAAGGAGACCTGGAGCCAGACATGCTGAATACGCTTGACGACATCGGTAAATGGACGGCCGCTAATGGGGAGGGAATATATGGTTCGCGCCCATGGAAAATATTTGGGGAACGCCCGGCAAACGCATCAACCGTAAAAGCGGGAAACTTTAACGAAGGCCAGGTAAAATATACAGCAGAAGACATCCGCTTTACTTGCAACGGCAAAAAGTTATATGCTTTTTTACTGGGCACGCCTGGCGGAGATATTCGGATCAAATCGCTGAGTAAATCTTCGGCTATAAATGCTCAAAAAATATTGTCAGTAAGCCTTTTGGGCAGTAAAGAAAAAATACAATGGCAGCAGGAAGCGGATGCGCTTGTTATCAAAAAGCCAGTGAACTTACCTGCATGGAAAGTTTTAGGTTTTAGGATTGATCTTGGCGATTAAAAGTCGCTGATTGATAACTCTAAGGTATGGAATAATCCAAAATGTCTTTTTATAGAAGCATGCTTCTTTCAATTGTTTAAAAAAGGCTGCGAAAGCCTATTATTATTCAGAAATACGAAATGAAAATATTTACCCTGATAACAATATTTAGTACCTGGCTTGCTCATTCAATTGCACAAACACCTGTGCCGCTATACCTGAATGGTATACCGAACTCAAAACCTGCGCCTTCGACCTATAAGGAAGGCGTTAACGATTGGGGCGGCACTGCAAAGGTTTCCAATCCTACGCTTACGCCATTTCTGTTAAGAGACGGCGCGACGCATACCGCTGTATTGGTTGTACCAGGTGGTGGTTACTCTGCCGTCGCTATGGGCCATGAGGGCGATTCCATAGCGCGCGCTTTTAATAAAATCGGCGTAAATGCCTTTGTGTTGAAATACCGCCTGCCCAGTGACAGCATTATGATCAACAAAACCATCGGTCCGTTACAGGACGCGCAATCGGCATTGTTAATGATACGCCAAAACGCAAAGCTGTGGAACATAAATCCGGCAAAGGTAGGTGTGATCGGCTTTTCAGCAGGCGGGCATCTGGCATCAACCTTGGGCACACATTTCGATAAACCGGCGATAAAAAATACTGATAACATTAGCCTGCGTCCTGATTTTATGGCATTGATATACCCGGTTATTACCTTCGGGAAGTTTGCACACGAAGGATCGCGTGAGAATTTGATTGGTAAAAATCCGCCGCAGCAACTTATCGATCTATACAGCAATGAAAA
>JAICXZ010000375.1 GCA_025934475.1 Mucilaginibacter sp.
TGGTGAACAGACCCAGCGGCCGCCGTACTGGCCACACGCTGTATTGCCCAGATCGCTGATAGTGTTATGCAGCCAGCTGTAGGGGCGGCTCCAATCCGCGGCCACCAGCAGCTGGGTTACGAAATACTGGACGAGAACTGGACCCATGGCAAATGTGAAGTCGACCTGATTGCCTATAAAGATGGCCGGATCATTTTTACCGAGGTGAAAACAAGGACCGGCAACGGTTTTGGCGAGCCGGAAGATTTTGTAGATAACCGCAAGCAAAAATTATTGGCTGAAGCGGCAGATGAATATATTTACCTGATGGATCACCAGGGAGAAGTGCGGTTTGATATTATAGCCATCTTGTTTGACAGAAATACCAATCATACATTAAAACATATCGAAGATGCCTTTTGGCCGTCTTCAACATAGTTTATGAAAAACAGATATTTAATTCTTCTAGCAGCAGTTCTTATATATGGCTGTCGCCCTAATTCACCTAAGTCCAGTTTTTCTCTTTCGCCTGAGGCCGGCACCAGTTACAAACTGGGTGATGATGTTAAAATAAAACTTCATTATACAGCCGATATTAAACCGGATTCTATCGTTTACCTGGCCGATTCGACGCGCATCGGATCCAAAAAAGACTCGTCGGAAATCGTCTTAAAGACCGCATCGCTTACGCTTGGACCAAAGACGATCACAGCACGGATATTCACGGCAGGTAAAAGCCATGATGAGAGTTCGAATATTGTCTTGTTGGCTCCCAAAGCCCCTGAAGAATATACCTATCAGGTTGAAAAGGTGTACCCGCATGATACCGGTTCCTTTACCGAAGGACTATTATATCATGATGGCTTTTTATACGAGAGCACGGGGCAGCCGGGCCATTCCAAGCTGCTTAAAGTAAACCTGGCTACCGGCAAACCCGTGCAGACGGCCAAACTGGATACGCAATATTTTGGCGAAGGAAGCGCAATTATTGGCGATAAAATAATCATGCTGACCTACCAGGATCCAAGGTTCCTGTTTGTGTTCGATAAGAACACTTTTAAGCTTGAAAAGACGCTTCCTTATCATGTAGGGGTTGAAGGCTGGGGATTAACCTTCGATGGTCAAAAGCTGTATACCGACGATAGTACCAACCGCATATGGTTCCTGGATAAGGACTCCTATCGTCAGATCGGGTTTGTAGATGTTTATGATGATAAAGGTCCGATTAATGCGATTAATGAGCTGGAATATATCGATGGCAAGTTATACGCTAACATCTGGGAGAAGAACGACATTGTAGTCATAGACCCCAGGACGGGCATTGTATTACAGCATATTGATATGACCAATCTTTATCCTGAAAGTAAACGGAATCCCGGCGCCGACGTATTGAATGGCATCGCCTACGATAAAGCCACCGGACGAGTGTTCCTTACAGGGAAAAAATGGGATAAGCTGTTCCAGGTGAAGTTTGTGAAGAAATAATTGTGTCTGCAGCTAACTTGGGCGGAAGTTTAATCCTCAATCCTGTTCCAGCCATATCTGGTCATAAATTCATTAACCTCATCATCAAAAGATTTTTTTGAATGGTGCTTTTCCTGGTTTTTGATGTAATTGATGACCGTCGGAACCTGAGATTCACTAATTGAAACCGCGAAATAATCATCCTGCCAGCTGAATTTACCTTCGGTCAGATTGTTTTGATCGATCCAGAACGAAGATTCACCCTTGATTAATTGAGTTAGTTTGGAAATGTTTTGATCTTTTCCCAGGGAGATCAGGCTGTGCACATGATCGGTATAGCCGTTAATAGCCTGCAAGAAAATATCCTTCTCTTTGCAGTTTTCTATAATATGCTGGTAGAGATCATAACGTAGTTGCTTCTCAAGTACAGGTTCGCGGTTTTTGGTGGCGAATACAAGATGAACCCAGATTTTTACAAACGACATAGTGGTAAGGTTTGGCTGAAGCCGATTTGGTTTTTTTGCAGGTTCTCCGTCGGTTAAAACCGACGGCAATGATTGAATTATTAGGTCTAATATAGAAATTAAATAGATATCGCTATAACTGACATGAGATGGGGGGCTTCCTTGTCGTCGGCTAAAACCCGTCGATTACCGCATGAAATAAAAATTAGGCCTAGTCTAACCCCGGTGTCTGCATGAGGCAAAAATTCAGCCCGGTCGTTACCGAAACTAAAAGTCTACGCTTCAATCTAAGTTTAATGAAATTTGGTTTGGATTGATAGCGTGGCTACGATCATTTAAAGTATTTTTAAGTCATTACAGGCGGCTTCAGCCTAAACCTAATGAAACCAAATAGCCCGGCTGCCAAGCCAGGCTATATATGCTTTATATCATTTTAAATTCATTGCCGTCGGTTTTAACCGACGGAGAAAGGTCAAAAGATAGAATCGGCTTTAGCCAAAATATTCAACATGCTTCAGACCCGCTGGCATTTCTAGTCAACTGCTAACCAAAAACTGCAACCCAATATTATCTCCAGGCCTTATATTGATTGATCAAGCCGTTAGTCGAAGAATCGTGGCTGTTTATGTCATCATCATTCCTCAACTCAGGAAGGATCTTGCCGGCCAATTGCTTACCCAACTCAACGCCCCACTGATCAAAGCTGTAGATGTTCCAGATGATGCCTTGTACAAATATCTTATGTTCGTACATAGCAATCAGTGAACCCAGTGAACGAGGAGTGATCTTTTGAACCAGGATAGAGTTAGTGGGGCGATTTCCATCAAATTCTTTGAAGGGTGCCAGTTTCTCAATCTCCGCATCCGATTTACCTGATGCCTTCAGTTCAGCGACAACTTCTTCGTTGGTTTTGCCATTCATCAATGCCTCGGTTTGGGCAAAGAAGTTAGACAGCAGCATCTGGTGATGCTCGCCAAGCGGATTATGAGATTGCGCCGGTGCGATGAAATCGCAAGGGATCAATTTAGTGCCCTGGTGGATCAGCTGATAAAAGGCATGCTGACCATTGGTGCCTGGTTCGCCCCAAATAATTGGACCGGTTGAATAATCAACTCTTTCACCGTTTCGATCCACGTGCTTGCCATTGCTTTCCATATCGCCCTGCTGAAAGTACGCTGCAAAGCGGTGCATGTATTGATCGTAAGGAAGGATGGCCTCGGTCTCTGATTCGAAAAAGTTGTTGTACCAAATGCCCAGCAAACCAAGTATTACCGGGATGTTTTCTTCAAACTCGGCATTCAGGAAATGCTGGTCAACCTGGTGTGCGCCGGTAAGCAATTCCTCGAAGTTTTCGAAGCCGATGCTCAGCACGATCGACAGGCCGATTGCGCTCCAGAGCGAATAACGGCCACCAACCCAATCCCAAAACTCAAACATGTTTTTAGTGTCGATGCCGAATTGTTCAACCGCTTTTGCATTGGTTGATAAAGCGGCGAAATGTTTGGCTACATCGCCTTCTTTGCCGCCGCTCTGCAGGAACCAATCACGCGCGCTGTGCGCGTTCGCCATGGTTTCCTGGGTAGTAAAGGTTTTAGACGCTATCAGGAATAAAGTAGTTTCTGGATTGAGGGGTTTCAAAGTCTCGGCGATATGCGTACCGTCAACATTTGAAACAAAGTGCATATTTAGATGATTTTTGTACGCCTTCAATGCTTCGGTTACCATCACCGGTCCAAGGTCGGATCCGCCGATACCGATATTTACCACATCAGTAATTGTTTTGCCGGTATAACCCTTCCATGTGCCCGATATGATCGCCTCGCTAAAGGATTCCATCTGATCAAGCACGCGGTTTACGTCTTCCATCACATCTTTACCATCCACATAAATAGGCTTGTTGCTGCGATTGCGCAATGCGATATGCAACACTGGGCGGTTCTCGGTCACGTTGATTTTTTCGCCCGAAAACATCGCTTCAGCTGCCTCTTTTAGCCTACATTCCTTTGCCAGCTGTATCAATAACGCGACGGTCTCGTCGTCGATCCGGTTTTTCGAATAATCGATCAGGATGTCGTTAAACTTGATCGAAAATTTGTTAAAGCGCTCAGGGTCAGATTTGAAAAGGTCCTTCAGGCTTTTTGAAGTGATATCGATAAAATGGTCGGCCAGGTACTTGTAGGCCTGTGTTTCACTAAAGTTGATGTTTGGCAGCATAATTGATGATTTTTTACAAAAATAGAATTTAATCTAAGCCGAGTGACAAATAAAATCAACGATTGTTTGTGTGCCCCAAATACCCTTCAAAAGTGTCGGTTTGACATGTCATTTGGGTGTAATTTCAACACACTAAGCTTAGTGTTAACAATACACATGTTAAATTAAAAATTTCTTAAATTATTTTGACAAATATTTTTAAAATACGAATATTTAATTGGTACATTTGTTGCTCTGATAACAAAATAGAGATTTTGTCATCAATTTGTAAATACACTAATCAAGGGTAAAAGTTATGTTCGAAAAACTGTTTTTGCTTGTAAAAAATAACGCCGGGAAGGCTGTTATCGAAAATCCGGAAATACCTGAAAAATACCGCGAAGCGATCATTAACGATGCATCGAGCTCTATTATTGAGGTTTTAAA
>JAICXZ010000611.1 GCA_025934475.1 Mucilaginibacter sp.
AAATGGGGTAAACGGAGCCGCAGGGCTGGTTCAACCTGGCGGAAACTTGCTCGGTCAGGATACTGCGCAAAATGTAAGCTTGTACGCAGCATCCGGCACAGCGGTAGCAATGGCCCCGGGCGCTATTACAGTAACAAACGTGGACGGTCCTCATTTAACGTCCGTAACCCTTAATCCAACAGGAGGCAATTTGCCTCACAATAATATACAACCTTCAACGGTAGTAAATTATGTTATTTGCCTGTCAGGAGTTTTCCCGGTGAGAAACTAGCAGTGCTTTTTGGCTACAACAAGTGGTGCTACCTGGCAACACAAGCGTCGATACGCGGTCGAGTATCCATTCACTTTTGAAAAACCCGCCTTATTCCGATGCGGGTTTTTTCTCTTTTATACGGTCAACTGCGTTCAAACCCTATATACCTCTTAACGGGTGATTTCTATGCAATATCCATAGCAAATGCTTACCTTAATATATTCTTTTGAAAAAGGACAAATAGCCACTATATCAGCTTTATAACGATTTTAACCCTCTAAAATCTAAAGCACATGATCAAGGTTTCTGATATCGAAAAGTTCTACCATACGGAGGAACTAGAAATCACGGCGTTAAACAAGATGTCCATCGAGGTGGAGGGCGGCGAATTTGTCGCCATTATGGGTCCATCAGGGTGCGGAAAATCGCCCCTTCTTAACATTCTAGGGTTCCTTGATGATGCCGACCACGGAAGCTATGTTTTCAACGGCGTTGAAGTAAGCCGACTCAATGAGCGTAAACGCGCCGACCTGCGCAAACAAAATGTTGGGTTTTTATTCCAGAATTTCAACCTGATCGATGACTTGACCGTATTTGAAAACGTTGAGTTACCAATGATCTATACGGGCCTGCCCGCTTCGGTTCGGGCAAAACGAACCGACGATATGCTTGACAGGATGCATATTACCGATCGGCGGAAAAGCTATCCTCAGCAGTTGTCGGGTGGTCAGCAGCAGCGCGTCGCACTGGCAACCGGCCCAGATTGATACTTGCGGACGAACCCACAGCTAATTTGGATCGTGATAATGGTAAGGAAGTCATGGAGCTGCTAAGTGAACTGAACAAGGAAGGAACAACCATCGTAATGGTTACCCATTTGGAGGAGGACGCCAAATACGGCCACCGGATTATCCGAATGCCCAGGATTCCTATCAATCTGGCAAACTAGTTTAGAAACAGTCGTTAATTAAACTAATCCATAATATAGGGCTGCTTTTACTCCATTTTATAACTTATTGAACCGCCTTGAGAGTAACGACAACACTGGTATGGCCGGCATCCACCCCCGGATTAAAGCCAACTTTCATTAAGAAATCGCCGGAATAAACTTGTTTCGAGCCTATATCAGATGCCTTACCCGGATATAGATTAACCTCCGTCAATTGATATCGTTTGGAAGGATCAAGTCCCTTGAGCTTGACAGGTCCTTTTGTACCCTGGTCGTACCGGTAATTTACAAGGTAGTTGAACATAACGGCTGAGGTTTTAGCAGAATCGACATACATGATGGATGCAACACTGTTTTCACGGGGATTCAACAGTCGGTATTGCCGTCCCTGCCAAATGGTTTGCTTTAGTCCAGCGTATGTTTTTACAGCATTTTTGCAGAATTCCAGGTCCGTCGGACTCAGCTTGTCTACCACAATGTCAAACCCCAGTTTTCCCATCATGGCAACATCCACGCGGAATTTTAGCGGTTCCTTGCCCCAATCGGTTACGTGATTTGAACTTGCGATTGCCGGATAGAAATATGAATATTCCCACTGTATAAAAATGCGTTCAATCGGTTCTGTATTATCGCTTGGCCAATATTCTGTAAAGTACTGCAAGGCATTATAATCAACCCGACCGCCGCCGCCTGAGCAAAGCATCATAGGTACCGTTGGGTATTTCTGCCTGAGTCGTTTTAGCACATTATACAGTCCTTCAACATAATCTACATAGAAATTCGACTGGTCATGTTTAAGATATGAAGAATAAGCATTGTAGATCACAGCATTGCAATCCCATTTTACGTAAGCTAATTTAGGATCGCGTATGAAAAGTGAATCTACAGCATGAAATACAAAGTCTTGTACTGCTGGGTTAGCAAGGTCCAATACTAGCTGATTGCGGAAATAATATTCCTCTCTCCCATTTTGTTTTACCACCCAATCCGGATGTCTGCTGTACAATTCACTTTTGGGGTTAACCATTTCAGGCTCTATCCAGATGCCAAATCTTACACCTTCAGCGTCGGCCTCGCGGCCAATTGATGCTATACCGTTTGGCAATTTTTTGCGATTTTCCTGCCAGTCGCCTAAGCCTGCATGGTCATCATTTCGAGGATATTTGTTAGCGAACCAGCCATCATCCAGCAAAAACAGATCGACACCAAGCTCCCTGGTATTTTTTAAGAGCTGGCGCAATTTCTCTTCATTAAAATCGAAGTAAGTGGATTCCCAATTATTCAGCAGGGTGAGCCGTGCGCCTTTACCATCCAATAATTTGTAATTCCTTGCCCATGATTGCAGGTCGCGGCTCGCCTCGCCTTTACCGCGGGTCGAATAAGTATAAACAAAAGGCGGCGTTTCAAACACTTTACCTGGTTTTAAATGGTAGACCGAAGCGTAATTATTAATACCAGAAATAATCCTCAGGTTATTCTCAGGGTCAACCTCAAAATCCTCGCGAAAGTTGCCGCTCCACTCCTCCGCTCCCAGCAATACGTTACCTTCATCTTCGCCGGCTGGATTATCCAGCGAAACCATAAAGACCGATGGCATAAAAAGATTAGCTCGTGTACCCAATTTTGTGTCGAGCGTTTTAATGCCATGGGTCAACTGTGTTTCTTCGGGCTGCATCTCTTTGGCCCAATCGCCATGATATTGCCTGAGCCAGTAACTGCCCGCTTTCAGGTAAAGGTTGGCCGAAGCAAATTTTTGCAGAGTTATATCATCTTTTTCATGATTAACAATGGTACTCCACTGTTCGATGACATTGTCTTTATAGTAAGTTTTATAATAAAGGGTTACTTCGACCGGATAAACCGGGTCCTTCAGCGATATCTTGAGGAGGCTGACATCCGGTGAAATTTTGGTCAATGTGTGACTCACATATTGAAGATCCAACGACTGATTCCCATCAGCATGCGTAATCGTGATGGCAGGCTCCAGCAAATTTCGCGACCCAGACGACGTGTATACCGAATTATAAAGCC
>JAICXZ010000330.1 GCA_025934475.1 Mucilaginibacter sp.
CCCATGGCGGCATCTCGCCTTTGGCAAACAAGCCGGGCTGACGGGATTGCAGTAACAAAAGGCCAAGTCCGTGTTTACATGGAAATTTGCGACTGGGGCAGGAGCATTTAAAAGCTATGGCGCTTAGGTCAACCTGTGTTTGATAAGGCTTGCTACCACTTCCCTGGCATTCGCCCCAAAGCGCCAATTCATTGACACCACGAGTCACCCATTTGCCCGGCGCTGCTAATTCGCGGCCAGCTTTTTTTGAAGCCTCGTCTGGTGCTAAAGTAAGTATTTGATCTTCTGAAAGTTGCAAAACAGTAGATATACGGGTGTAAAAGGTTTATTTTCTGTTCTAAAAATAACAGAAAATGATGAAGCGAGGGTAAAAAGTTAAAATAAGGGAAGGCGCAGGAGTATAAGACTGACTATAAAAAAAATAGACAAAAAAATCGACAATTTGTAATCGGACCAGGCGTTAAGCAAGCCTTCTATTCCGCAGTGTCACCATAGAAGTCCCGCGTAGACTTGCAAAGTCCGATCTCCGTTAAAATCAGCTTAAACCGAATTTTCTCGCGTTATCTCATCTTCGTCCCAGGTGAGATCATATTTTTTTGAAATTGTCTTTCCAACAATACGTGCCAGCCAGATAATTAAACCGATGATAGCAGCAAGGATCAACGCAAAGATAACCCCGGCTTTAAAGGCATCCTCCATCAATCCGCAGCCTGATAAGGAAATTGATAAGGTAAATAGGGTAACGATAGAAAATAGCTTTCTCATAAGTGGTTTATTATCACCAACAAGGCAAACAGGCTAAATGTTTAAAGTGACTTAAAATGACATTAAAACTCCATCGGCGTTCAGAGCCTGGGATAAATCAAGCTTTTCTGCGCTTTCGCTCTTTAATGATCAAACCCAACTCACGGCTCATTTGTCCGGCAATGGCAGTATTTTCCTGTGCCCTGCGGAACAAGTAAGGTAGCACCGCTTTAACAGGCCCATAGGGTACGTATTTGGCCACGTTATAGCCGGCATCGGCCAGGTTAAAACTCAGGTTATCGCTCATACCCAGCAATTGTGAAAAGTACACATGACGGTGATTGTGTGGTACATTCTTTTCATTTAAAAGGTCGGCAAGCAGGCGGCAACTATCTTCGTTGTGCGTGCCGGCCACAAAAGCAATCTTAGGCAGGTTATCCATGCAAAATCGAAGCGCCAGGTTGTAGTCACGATCGGTTGATTCTTTATCCGGCTGGATCAAACACTCATACCCCAATTCGGCAGCGCGCCTGCGTTCTTTTTCCATATAGGCGCCGCGAACAAGTTTTGCCCCCAGGATAAACCCTTCCTTCACAGCTACCGCATGATCATCTTTGAGTGAGGCCAGCTTATCATGACGGTATAGCTGATAGGTATTGTAAACGATGGCTTTTTCTTTATTGAATTGGCGCATCATATCCAGCGCCAGCATATCGATGGTTTTCTGAATCCAGGTTTCCTCTGCGTCGATCATTACCGGGACACCTGTTTTATAAGCTTCGGAACAGATAGACAATACCCTTGCCCGGGCCCTATCCCACTCTGCCTCTTCATCAGCTGACAGTGCTGTACCGGCATCCAGTTTCTCCAGTAAGCCAAACCGTATAACGCCTGTTGGCTTAAATACGGTAATCGGCACAGCCTTATCGCCTGTCGCCCGTTTAATCGTTTTGATGATCTCATCGCGGGTGTCGTCAAACACTTGCTCGTCGTCCTCGCCTTCTACGGAGTAATCCAGAATGGTGCCCACACGCCCCCCGGCCAGTTTCTTGATAGTGCCATCGCACTCTTCTATGGTTTCGCCGCCGCAGAAATGCTTGAAAATAGTGGCCTTGATGATGCTTTTAATGGGCAGGCCAATCTTCATGAAGAAGTTGGTGAGCGGCGGACCCATCTTTACAAAAAAGTTAATGTTAATCATCCTGAACAGCCAGTAGGCACGGTTCAGATCGGCGTTGGAAGAATTGCGAAAAGCTATCTCGGTGTTATCAAAAGAGAGCGCCCCCTTGCCGGGGTCAGCAACAGTATCATTATTGAGCATTGCGCAAAATTAGAAAATGCAAACCAAATAACTCATTCTCCGACGAATAGTTTATTTTTGCCCACCCATGATTGAATTCAAACTAGAAGGAGAGTTTATTCCGATGATCCAATTGCTTAAGGCCACCAACCTGGTTGATACCGGCGGAGAGGCGCAAATAGTTGTGGCTGAGGGCGAAGTTAAACATAACGGCGAGGTGGATTATCGCAAACGGCTCAAATTGCGCCAAGGCGATGTGGTTGAATTTCGTGGAACAAAGATCAAGATTATTTAACCAATGAACACCCTCCAAAGCATAAGCTACCCAATTTACTTTAGCAATACATTAAACGAACTGGCCAATTTTGTAGAACAAGGCAACTATTCACGCTTTTTTGTACTGACCGATGAAAACACCGGTAAGCATTGCCTACCATTGCTGCGACAGCATATTGACAAGCTGGATAACTTCGATGTAATTGAAATAAACGCAGGCGAAGAAAGCAAGAACATCGACTTCTGCGTTGGCGTATGGAAGATGCTGATCGATTTTGGCGCCGATCGTCAAAGCTTGCTGATAAACCTGGGTGGTGGCGTTATTAGCGACCTTGGCGGTTTTGCAGCGTCCACTTTTAAGCGTGGAATCGATTTTGTACATGTGCCTACTACCCTTCTTTCTCAGGTTGATGCCTCCGTTGGCGGCAAGACCGGGATCGATCTCGATAACATCAAAAATATCATCGGCACGTTTACGCAGCCTAAGGCGGTGTTTATTGAACATGACTTTTTAAGGACGCTTCCTGCAAGGCAGATCCTTTCAGGTCTGGCAGAGATGCTGAAACATGGATTAATAGCCGATGCTTCATATTGGAACAAATTAAAATTCAGCGACTTAGAAAATCCATCTGCCGAATTGGTACATCGTTCGGTAGAGATTAAGAATGATGTAGTGATCGAAGATCCGCACGAGAAAGGTATTCGTAAGAGCCTGAACTATGGGCATACAATCGGCCACGCTATCGAAACCTATTCGCTGGTACATGACGAAAATCCTTTAACGCATGGTGAAGCCATAGCAGCGGGCATGATCTGCGAAGCTAAACTTTCGGTAATGAAAACGGGACTAAGCGAGGCTGAATTAGATGAGATCACTGAAGTTATCAATGGTCTGTATCCGAAATATAAAATCGACGAAAAAAGTTATCCTACGCTTTATAGTATCATGCAAAAGGATAAGAAAAATCAAAGCGGCAAGATCAACAGCTCATTATTGACAAAGATTGGACATTGCCGTATTGACAATATCTGTACAGAAGACGAGATTTACGAAGCGTTGCGTTACTACGCCGAAATATAAAACCAAAGATTTGTGGAGTTTCCAGAACTTCACAAATCTAAAGCCTAAATATAAAGTTATGCTTTACTCCGCATTAGTCTGCCGTCTTAAAACGCAGCATCTCGCCCTGCGCGAAATCATCAAAGGTGTTGATGACAAAAAACTACATGCGGAACCGGAACCTGGGAAATGGAGCATAGCCGATAATATAGCGCACATGGTAACGTACCAGCCCATATTCCTTGGGCGGATACATCGCATCCTGAAAGGTGACAATCCAACATTTGAAGCATACAGGGCCGATGATGAACCCGATTTTATTGCTGCCCGCCAATGGACCTTGCATGATATGCTGAGCAAATTGGAAGGCAACCGCAGACAGGTTTTGGAGCTCATCACCAACCTGACCGACGACCAGCTTACTTTGACCGCCACACATCCCAAATATGGCCAACTAACCATCGCCGGATGGACAGAATTTTTCCTGCTACATGAGGCGCATCATTTGTTTACGATAATGAAGCTTGCAAAGGCTTGATTAAAATCCCCCGTCTGTGTCCTAACTTTTACATAAGGTAAGTCATTAAGCACTTACCGACAACCGGAATGCTCAGCCTAAAATTCACCAATCCTTACGATTGAGGATCAACACATGGTCTGCATTCTCAGGATCGATTAATACGGGAACCTCTTCACCAGCTTTAGGCAGTTCAGATAAAAAAAAATCCTGCTTAATCGTCACTTCCCTGTATTCAGTTCCCTCGACCTTTATTCCTAGAATTATTTTCATCAATGGAGTTCTATCTATCCCACCCTGCTTTATTAAGGTCTTTTCGATGCTGATTATTGTGGCAACCGAGCGAATGCCAAATTTTTCGAGGTATCTCCGCTTACGAGTACCCAATCTAATCGCCAGGACCAAAAGACACAGTGCAAAGCAAAAATAAATGAAATCCTGCATGAAAATAAAAACTATAAGAATACGGTAGGTATCTAAATTTAGCGTATTGAACTAACAGGGTTAAATGTAAAAACACATTGCATAACAAAAACCATGATATAAAAGAAGTTCAGGAAAAAGAATGAGAACACTTTTACCGTAGTATTCCGAAATGCTTCATTGGGTATATTCAGCCTGTAAATCCGCTTAAGCACCACAAAATTGAACCAGAAATAGACCAGAACCGGTACTATTGAAAAGCTCAGCGGCATAAAAAATTCTTTGTTTGGCATCAGCCAGGGTGATTTTATAATGCCGGTATTCAATAGGGTAAAAATCAATGCGATGAAAACAAAAATCAGAAGCTGCTTTCTGCTTATCTTACCGGGTTTATTCAATTTTAAATAAATAACCAAGTCTACTGCGGCATAAAATAGGACATATACTAATTTCATTGATAAGGTCGTCATACCTCAAAATTACAAATATTTATATTATTACCCCCGGTTGTGTCCTCACAGACGGATTTCCATAATAGTTTGTGATTTCCTTTGTCGTTTGTGAGGACACAAACGACGGTAG
>JAICXZ010000835.1 GCA_025934475.1 Mucilaginibacter sp.
AATAGAAACGTTCGGGAATTGCCTCACTACCGACTGTTGATAGGACGCCGATACTGCCTTGGATGGTACATGCGTCATCAGCACATGAAACTGCGGTGCATCCTCCAATACGCCTTTCGGGAAAACGAACAGGAAGTTGGTTTGCATCTTGTTCCAGTTCACCTGCCGGGTACTGGCAATAACCGTGTTCACCGGAATTCCCTGTACGTTAAAGGTGATATGATCGCCTTTTTTGAGACGCATATGTTGGGCAAAACGTTCTTCGATGGAAACCGGTATGTCACCTGAGGCCGGCGCGTTACCGATCCAGTCGCCGTCCATAATTCGTTCAGTGGAAGAAAGGGTATCACGATAGGTAACCCGGAATTCATTTCCATAAATGCGTTCTCGCATCCGTAAAGAAGTGTCTTTTTTGCTACCAGCAGCAGTTTTGCCGTTTATTTTTTCAACCCTGATCGTCACTACGGGTACTTGCTGTAATAGCGGCAAATGCTGTTGAGTAGTAAATTTAGCCAAAGGCTTTTCCTGGCTGGTTTGGATATCGAACAGGATCATATTTGCCTGGTTGGTACTGGCTGCGATCGTCACTTGTTTCACAAGCAAACTCTGGATGAAGAACAGCGTGCAGATAAAAGATGTGCTCAAGCCGATAGAGACAATCAGGATAATGGTCTGGTTATTGGGGCGATACAAATTGGCAAAGCCTTGTCGCCACGGGTAGCTCCAACTGGCTTTCACAAATATCCGCACCAGGTACATCAGCAATTGTGCAATCAGCCTTAGAATGATGAACGCGACGATAATGCCGACGGTGAAAAATATACTTCCTAGCCAGTTGCCGACCTGGAAATGGGTAAACGTGGTAATGAATATAAGAATGAGCAGGTAAACCACCCAACGCATAGGATCGCGCAGCAGGTTGATGTGCTCATACGACATGCGCAGCGTATTCAGTGGCGATATATTACGCACCGCAATAAGCGGCAACAACGCAAACAGGATAGAAATAATAACACCCAATATAATCCCCTGGCCAACCGCCCCCCACGAAATATCTGTGGTAACTGAGATAGGCAGAAAATCACGGAATATAAGCGGTAGGATGTGCTGTATAAAAGTCCCCAGTATAGCACCTGCAATGGAGCCAATTAATCCAATGCCAATGATCTGGACAAGGTATATCAGGAAAGCCTCGTAAGCCTTAACTCCCAGGCACCGCATAATTGCGATAGAGGCGATCTTCTCGCGCACGTAAATATGGATGGAGCTGGCCACACCAACGCAGCCAAGCAGCAGGGCGATAAATCCGACTAGTGAAAGGAAATGGGTCAGATCGCCAAAAGCACGGCCGGTATTTTCTTTTTTTGTTTCGATGGTTTCGTAACCGAGCCCGGCTTTTTCAAAACGCGGATCAAGCTTTTTGGTGATCTTATCGACATCGACCGGGTGATCATATTTAAAGTAATAATTGTAGCCGATGCGACTACCTTTCTGCATCAGTCCGGTTTCGTTCAGGTATTTAAGCGGAATATAAACTATCGGTGCTATGCCCGAAGCTATATTGGTTTGGCCGGGCGCCTTGGTTAAAACGCCTTTGATCAGGAAGGTTACTTTGCCCACTTTGACTGAATCGCCCACCT
>JAICXZ010000795.1 GCA_025934475.1 Mucilaginibacter sp.
TTCGACGTAAAATTAAAACGCATATTCGTCCCTTTTTTAATAATCTCGGCAGGGACTATTATTACCTATAGCTTTTTACGTTGGCTGTTGTTTATAAAATATAATCTTTTTGTAGTCGACCAAGACATTCTTGATTTTTGGGCGCCACTCTTTTTCGTGTTAGTACCTATTCTTATCTGGTTGGGGCCGCGTGTTAAACTGATGGACCTGACACCAGGTACCGGCACGAGAAGTGATCCTTTTGCCGGTTTTATGATATTGGCAATGATGGCAATTGGAGGGCCGACGATTGTTGCGCAGGTTTACGTTGAGAGTGCAACAGGCAAATTAACTCACCTTGGTCGTATCAGCCAGATCGACAGCGTAGCGCAGACTAAATTTTATTCAGTGAAGACCTTTTACGCCGATAAGCGGCTTGCACGATTTAAACCCCGTTTTGTGATCAGGAATAAATCCTCTGATTTCGATATGTATATTTATGCAGTAGTTCCTGTCTACAACTTAAACCATACAACTAAAACCTACAATTATAGCATCGGGGCGAACGATAATGTCAATAGTGCAAATAACGCGCTCATAGTCATTAACGGAAAACCAAGTTCGAGGGACACGCTCCGATCGATAAATCCGCACGCCATCAAAAACGTTAGGATACTAAAAGGCAACCTGGCCAAGCGACTTTATGGTGAAAATGCCGAAAAGGGAGCAATACTGATAGAAACGGTTCCTTTTAGCGGACCAGATACGATGCAGGTAATTAGCGATGATAATGGTAATTACAAATCCCCTGCTTGGCTTGCTATGCGATACTTGAAGACAGTAAGTAATCACCTCTCGGCAGATGAGAAGAATACAGCGTATCAGCAATTTGCAAAAGAAACACAAATTGATTTTAATGCAAAACCCTTGGATAAATTCATTTATCTGGACCGCGTCCCCGATGGCGATGATTGGAAACAATACCTGGCGGCGGTAAATTCAGAAGATTCGCCTGTACCAGCGCCAAAAAATTTATTAACTCCGGTTTATGAACCTTTTAATAGACGAAATGGCAATAAGTTGCTATGGATATTTGGCGCCTTTGGTATCGGATCTGTTTTATTTGCGCTGATGCTCTTGATTAAGCCCTTGCGGATTGATGTTGCTGCTGCAGTTGACAGACCGGATAAAACCCAACAGGCCATCGACGAGATAATCAGCAAAAACAGTCGCGAATCAGAAAACTGATTTATTTCGGCCCAAACAATGTCCACGGATAGCCTTCATATCCCCCAAGTGTGGACTCATCCATTTATACTCCGGGTGTAGCAAAATAGGGGGCTGTAGCTTCAATATTCAAATCCAGGAAAAACGATGTGGAATATAGACCACCAGCCATAGGTCGACGAAAGGTATAGTTTGAAAGGCCCCTTGATATCTATCTGCTCGCCATTTGCTAAATCAGCTTTGTATTTCACCAGACCTTCGGCATGACCTATGCCGTCTTCATCGTTAAGTTGGAACCCAATATCTATGATTTTATAATTGCAATCGGTAAAAGATCCATAAAAATCGAAGATGCTTCTTATCCTACCTGTTACATCTTTTTTGCTAAGCATTCTCCTATCGGGTAGCACAAAGGTTTTGTCAAAGCACCAGTTATTTTCGTCTAATTTTTTTTCAAACCAACCGTTTAGGAACTCCTTTGTCCTGTTCTCTATATCCAGGCCATGGTTGGGGTGAAACTCCTCATAATCAAAATAGGTGGTCATGCCTCCCAGCGTGAAGTCATCAACTTCATGCTCAAACAATTCATCAACTATAAATGAATATTTTGTGCGATCGTCATAAGTCCCGCTAAAATTTATTGAGATATTTTTTCCGGCTAGAAGGTCAGTTACTTTTTCGAGTTCAGCGGCTACTTGTTCGTCATCCAATTCAACAGCTTTTTTAAAAACAGGGCAATCCAAAAAATCAAATAATTTAACGCGTTTTGAGTTTGCATAGTTGTGCTCAAATGCCATTACGTTTTTTAGAAAATCATTTTCTATTGCAGGGTTTAATTTTCCAGTACTCTCTGAATCGGCCCCAAACTCAGCTTTTAATTTTAATCGAAGGAATTCATTTTCCATCCTGAGATTTTCTTCGTGGTCGTCACCGGGTAGATCGGTAGGTGAGTGATTGTTATGCATATTCTGATAAGTAAA
>JAICXZ010000608.1 GCA_025934475.1 Mucilaginibacter sp.
ACACTCCACTCACCGATATTATAAATTTGATAAGGTCTGTCCAATTCATAGTATTGATAAATTATTTATTCTCCCTAATCAAAGATAAGATTTGATGGCAAAATAAGTTCTGGTGGATAGACAATGGCACAGACATCTTTAATTTGCTTGAATTATGAACTATAATCCAGCCACGTATATTGTCCGGCAGGAGGTCCTCGATGACCTCCGTTTTAATTTGCGTCATCAACGGCATGTTACAATACGGGGTAACGGTGGTTCCGGGAAAACTGCGTTATTAGAATATATTTTACATGAGAAACCATTTGAATTTGAGAAAGTTACTTTATTAAATGGGCCGCAACTCTCCTTCGATGTTTCACCTTTAACAGGGATGCTGATTGGGCCGGGGCGCACCGAAAAAGAATTGATATTGATCGATGACTTTGAAGATTTGGTGCCGGACGTCGTTCAGGATATGGTATTACAACTCATGAAAGAGGGTCGCAAATACGGCAAACAAGTCATCCTAACCAACCGAAGGCATATGAACCGCAAGGCTTTCGATACCAATTCCGGCCATGTTTACCTCAGAGGATTTAGTCACAGTGAATTAAGTCAATATTTCGGCCATTACGTTGAAATCTTTGCCGAATTCAAACGGAATTTGTCGGGTGATTCTTTTTCGACGCCATTGTTTACCAGTTTCGTTGCTGATTTAATAAAACGCGGAGAGTTTTCGGCGGATGCACTTTCCAAATTATTGCACCTTGGCATCGATTATAAGAATCTACAGATTATTGAGGCTATCAAGAGCCCAGAACTGCTCTTGCCGTCATCCAAAAAGATTATATCCGATATTCGCATAGTAAACACCCGAGTCCTTGACAAAATCGGGCGTAATCCTCAAACAGTGTTTGACTTACAATCAAGAGAGTTTGAGCAATTAGTGGCTGAACTCTTTGAAGAAAAGGCTATAAAGTCCAATTAACTCAGGCAACACGTGACGGCGGTAAGGATCTTATGGTTCTTGATAACCGTTTAGGCAACTATTTAATTTATGCAGAATGTAAAAAGTTTGCTCCCAATCGTCCTGTCGGCGTTAGTATCATAAGTGATCTTTCGGGTCGTGTTAATGCTGACGGCGCGACTGCTGGACTGGTGATTACAACGTCATATTTTTCACCAGACGCTAAAAATTTTACCGAAAAAATTAAACATAAAATGAGTCTCGCTGACTATCTTAAATTGGAAGATTGGATCAGAAATGGACTATGATTCACCCCAACTTGCCACCCACCCGTTCAAGCATCTTGCTTGAATCCAAAAGATACCACAACAAATTAGCGACGGGTTTTATACCGGTCGCGCGGTAATTCCCACGCGTTTAATGGTGCTTAAAATACTGGACTCTTTTTCGTGTTTTTTTGCCGCTTCTTTAGTATCGAACGTGCCCAGATTTCTGCGCTTATGCGTTTCCGGGCCAATCTTCCTGGAGTAGATGCGGTATCGGCCCGATTTTAATTTCCTGATCATAACGGTTTGTTTATTAAAATCAACCGGCCAACAGCATGAATGTTGTGTCGTCCTGAAAAAAGTTTACACTTTTGGTGAATAATCCTGTGGTGAATTTACATTTATTTTTAATTCTGCAATAGCTTTACACTTTTGTTATTGCTTGTTTGCGGGATGAAATGTGGGTAACTCGGAGAGTTATCCATATTTCATCCCGTTTTTCTTTTTTTGCTTCTTTTTTTCTTTTTAACTAACCTCCTTTTTTTGTTGAAAAGTTTTGATTTTCCATCTGCGCCTGATTGGGCCGATGGCGGTATGCGCCTTTTCGGGCGTCATCATATCCACGCTGCTATGCGGCCTTATCCGGTTATAAATATCAATAGCTGTAATCACAGCCTGCCTGGCTTGTTTAATATTGGGATATACTTCCATAAGTAATTCCTGTTTAAGTATGCCATTTACTCTTTCTGCGATAGCATTATCCCTGGGGTTACCGCTTTGGGTCATGCTGATGCTAATGCCAGCGCCCATCAGTAAACTCACATAAAAATCCGCGCAGTATTGTGAGCCACGGTCTGAATGATGTATTAAGGGTCCTGTGCCGGTTTTTCCTTTAAGGGCCATCTGCAGCGCATTAGCCGGGCCCTCTGCCGACAGGTCATCGTTCATGCAAAAGCCAACGATCTTGCGGCTATAAGCATCTGTTACCAGGCTCAAATAGCCAAATACCTTCTTTGGCAGGCGTATAAAAGTAATATCACTCACCCATAACTCATCCGCACGGCTTAACACCATGTGCCTGATCAGATCCGGGTATTTCTTCATCCAGTGACTGGAATCTGTGGTCCGGGGTTTCTTTCGTTGTCTGCTGCGGATCAGCAGGCCGTTCTCTCTTAACAGGTCAAAAAACAGGTCCCTGCCTATAGCAATGCCATGATCTTGCATAAAGGCGGCCATCATTTCCAATAGTTTCTTGCCGCCAACTCTTGGTTGAGGTATCCTGTGGTGAAGTACCTGCTGGATCAGCAGGTCTTCCTTTAGCGCCCGCCGGGCTGTCAACCGCTGTTGCTGGTAATAGGCCTGTGGTGTACGGCCAAGCTGTCTGCAAGCCTCACGAACACCGCGTGTCTGGCTTTGCATTTTTATCATGACCGCCTGGCACCACGCTTTTTTCGCAGGTCGATCCCCAGCTCCTTGCTGGATATAGTGATCACCGACTCCAGCAGCTCGATCTTTAGCTTTGCTTTGCGCAGTTCTGCTTTTAACGCTTTTAACTCTCCAGGTGAAGCTGTTTCATCTGCTTCTTCCGGCATAGGCGCCTTCACCGCTGCCGCTTTGGTTTGTTTAGCTTTAAGCATTTGAAATATACTCGTATGGTTAATGCCATACTTCTTCCCTAATGTACGATAACTTAGGTGATTTACTTCCCGGTCATAGATGATTTGAACTTTTCGTTTTTGATCCATTGGTTTACAAATAATGTGTAAACCTATTTCAGGACAAGACACACCACCCAAACAGTACCCAAACACTATTGGGATTGCGTTATTGAAAACAGGGCGCATTGCCTGGCTTCGGTTACAGACAGTACCCATCCCAATATCACAGCCATATTACCATTTTTAAAATCATCTCTAACTTTACTGATTAGCATATCGCGTATTGCTTCGCTATCGGCGGTACGCTTAAATTTGCTGTTGGCCAAAAGTAATGCTGACAGCTTATTTTTGTCGTCTTCGCCCGGAT
>JAICXZ010000190.1 GCA_025934475.1 Mucilaginibacter sp.
ATACCAATGCTTTTGCCTTGTGCCCTGGGCGAAACCGCCATTTTAGCCAGTTCAAATTTCTTATCGTCCATTTTGATGAGCGCGATGGTCCCCACCGTTTCACCTTCATAAACAGCCATCAAAATATGGCCGCCATTGGCGATGATGTATTCGTCAGGGTGATCGAGCGCTTTATGGTCCGATTCCTCCATCCGGAAGTATTGTGTGATCCATTCCTCGTTCAGCTGCTTGAAGGCGTATTTGTGTTCGGGCTGGTAGTCGACGATCTGTACCTTGCGACCCTCGCGTTTCTTCTTTTCTTCCTCAACGCGGCGCAGCAGGCTTTTTTGGCCCAGCAGGTATTCCCATTCTTCAATGGCTTTCCATAGGTCGTACTGGCTTTCGCTAAATGCTTTGTCGATAGCTGAGGAAACGTCTTTATGCTGATCTTCCAGGCGCAGGGCAGAGGCCTTGCCTTTTTCGGTCAGGGAAACAAAATTCTTACGCTTATCATGCTTGTTCTTCCGCTCGGTTGCGAAGCCTTTTTTTACCATTTCGCGCACTACCTGGCTCACCGAGGCGTGTGTCTGCCCAATCTCGTTTGCAATTGCTGTGATCGAATTTTCGTAGGTGTGCGTGAGCGAATAAAACACCGGCCACCAGCGTGGCTGAATATCCACGCCATAAATGTGATAAAGTTGCGCGGCGTCATTGGTGATCAGATCACTCAATCCGCGCAATCTCGAACCTATTGCCATCTTACCGACTTTATTGTAAAAGTTCATAACATAATAATTTACGTAAGCACTTACGCAAGTTTATGAACTTTGATTTGAAATTGCAATATCTGGTAACAAAAAAATAAATTGCTAATCAAATTAGTATGTACTAACTTGCTAAAAATTTATACTTATGGAATTCGGACGCGTAGACCACCAGGAACTAGCTGCAATAGACTTCACCCTTCCGGCTGACCCGGAATTGACTGTTAAAACATTAAAAGCCGCCAAAGGCACGGGCGATCTGCAAGTGCATGTAGGTTGCGCCAAATGGGGTCGCAAAGAATGGCTGGGCAAAATATACCCCCCAAAAACCAAAGAAGCCAATTTCCTGGATGAATATGTAAAGCATTTCGATTGCATCGAGCTGAACGCCACTTTTTACCAGGTCTATGGCCCCGAAACGATCGGCAAATGGAAGGATAAAGCGGCAGGTAATCCCAACTTTAAATTCTGCCCCAAATTCTCGCAAAGCATCACTCACCTCCGCCGTCTTAAAAATGTAGACGAGCTGACTACTCAATATTACAAAGGCGTAATGGCCTTTGGAGAACAATTGGGCCCGCTGTTTTTACAGGTAGGGGATAACTATACACCCAAAAGCTTCCCTGATATGAAAGTTTACCTGGAGCACCTGCCAAAAGATGTTCCCGTGTTTGTGGAAGTAAGGCACAAAGACTGGTACGCGGTTAAAGAGAATAATGATAATCTGTTCAACCTGCTTCACGATCTCAATATCGGCTCCGTAATCACTGATGCTTCCGGCCGCCGCGATTGCGTGCACATGACGCTGCCTACGCCACATGCATTTATCCGCTTCGTAGGTAACAGCCTCGATCCAACCGACTACAAACGCGTTGACGACTGGGTGGCCCGCATCAAAGAATGGAAGGAACAGGGCCTGCAATCGGTATGGTTCTTTATGCACCAGCACGATGAGCGTTACTCGCCGGAGTTATGCGATTATGTGGTTGAAAAGTTAAATGCGGCGCTTGGGCTCAATATACGTCGGCCAAAATTTGGCAGTCGCGACGACTAGGGCCCGTTGTTTGTATAATTTCAGTTTTTTTGGTAAAGGGCATTACCAAGTAAACGCTTCAAGACAAAAATACCGGCAATTTTGGCTAAAGCCTTTTTGTTTTTTTATTCCTTCCGTCCCATAAATGGGACGGCAATGAATCGATGCGTGATTTCATTTAATTCATTGCCGTTGGCTTCAGCCAACGGTTAATTGGCAATCATCGGATGGCTTTAGCCTCAAATTTGTAGGTTAAGACACCAGTGTTATTTTCTTTAGCGCCTGAATAATTTCTTAATTTGCTCCGCGTTAAAGCTTCAATTTAATACCTCTTCTATGCGAAAAATTCTTGTTATCTGCCTGCTCTTTGTTCTTTCTGCAAACCTTTCTCACGCCCAGGATCTGCTGGAGCAGATCAAATCGGTTGAACCTGAAGCCAAAGGCATTGTTGGGGTCTCTATTCTTGGTTTGGAGACGGGGGATACACTAAATTATAATGGCCATTCGCGGCTGGTAATGCACAGCGTGTTTAAGTTTCCTATTGCCATGACGGTGCTGCATTTGGTGGACAAGGGAAAATATAAACTGGATCAGAAAATGAAGATCAGGAGGGGCGAGATGCTGCCGAAGAATATGTACAGTCCCCTGCGCGATAAATACCCCAATGGCGCCGAACTGCCGTTGAGCGATATTCTGGGTTATATGGTTTCGCTAAGTGATAATACCGCATGCGATTATTTGTTAAAAAAGATAGGCGGTCCCCAGGTAGTGGAAGATTATGTCAAAAGTCTTGGAGTGACGGGCATTGCCATTAGGGCCAGCGAATCGGATATGGCATCAGCCTGGGAAGTGCAATATACCAACTGGGGCAAGCCCGCCGACTTAGTGCAATTGCTGGATATATTTTACCAGGGCAAAGTCTTGTCCAAAACAAACAACGATTTCTTAATGAAGATCATGCTGGCAACAACTACTGGTCCTAAGCGCTTAAAAGGCTTATTGCCTGCAGACGCCGTCGTAGCGCATAAAACAGGCACCTCGCCAACCAATGCGGAAGGACTTACACCCGCCACCAATGATATTGGCATTATCACGTTACCCAACGGAAAACACCTGGCCATCGTTGTGATGGTTTGCAACTCTAAAGCCGACGATGCAACTAGAGACTCGGTGATTGCCAAAATAGCCAAAGCGGCCTGGGATTACTATGGGAAATAGTATCACGGAAATGCCATCTGTGTAAATCATTTGGATTACGTAAGGGCTAACATTTACATTTACCCTTATGAACACCGGCACTGCCACCACCACGACCGAAAACAAGGCGGAACAAACCGTATTCCTGATCCTGTTTGCCATCAGCATCTCACACCTGCTCAATGATATGGTGCAGTCGCTGATGCCTGCGATATACCCGATTATTAAGACCAATTTCAATCTTAATTTTTCGCAGATAGGTATGATAACGCTGGTGTTTCAGATGTCTGCGTCCATCCTTCAGCCCTTTGTCGGACTTTATACTGATAAGAAATCTCATCCATATTCGCTACCCATTGGTATGGGTTTTACGCTAATCGGCTTGTTATGTCTTTCGCAGGCGCCTTCATATCCGTTGATATTGGTATCGGTTATGCTGATAGGCATTGGTTCGTCCATTTTTCACCCTGAATCATCAAGAGTAGCTTATCTCGCGTCTGGTGGCAGGCGCGGACTGGCGCAATCTATCTTTCAGTTGGGTGGTAATGTCGGGAGCGCTCTTGGTCCTTTGCTGGCGGCGTGGATCATTGTTCCGTCAGGTCAAAAAAGTATCTCCTGGTTCGGACTGGCGGTGGCATTGGCCATGATGATCCTGTTTAGGGTAGGGCGTTGGTATAAACAGAAAATGCTCAGCCGCATAGCTGCCAAAAAGGCCACAAGCACAGGACATCCGGAATTTTCGCGTAAGAAGGTGGTTTTCTCCATCATCGTATTGCTGGTGCTCATTTTTTCCAAATTCGTTTACCTGGCCAGTATCAGCAGCTACTACACTTTTTATCTCATCGGTAAATTTCATTTAACAGTGCAGCAGTCGCAGTACTTTTTGTTTCTGTTCCTGTCTGCAGTTGCTATCGGTACAATTACAGGCGGCCACCTTGGCGACATTTTCGGGCGGAAATATATTATCTGGATATCGATCCTCGGGGCGGCGCCTTTTACACTTTTGCTGCCATACGCCAACTTGTTTTGGACGGGTGTGCTTTCCGCTTGTATCGGGTTGATTATATCTTCGGCCTTCTCAGCTATTGTGGTTTATGGGCAGGAACTAATACCCGGTAAGGTGGGTCTTGTGGCGGGGCTATTCTTTGGTTTGGCGTTTGGTATGGGTGGTATCGGCTCGGCTCTTATCGGTTGGTTAATCGACAAATCGAGCATCGATTTTGCTTTCAGGATATGCGCGTTCTTGCCGTTGATCGGCATTATCACGGGCTTTCTGCCTAATATCGAGAGCAGGAAGGCCTAACCAACTCCACACTCATATGGGCAGGTGTCGTGCTTAGCTCGTTGAAGCATGGTGGGCAATGGCCTGTCCGCACCACCCTTCGACGGGCTCAGGGTGACACTCCTTATTTCGCTTCAGGGATTAGGACAAATTTTGTGCTTCAGTTTGTCGAACCAGTTCAAGAAAAATTTCCGCTGAGCCTTTTTCTTCAATTTTGGCTTGAGATTGCCCCCTCAGCATCACGATATAATCGGTGTTACCTGTTTTTTGCGCTTGTGCCCTTATTGGCGTTGTTAAACTATTTTGGATAGGGTAACCGGGAACAGCAAGTCCGGAAGTTGTAACCTGCTCCGATAGCTTATTCCTGATTCCGCGCGCAAAACGACCTGAAAAAGAGTTGGTCAAAATAATATCCTCTTCACCAGCCCCGATGAGCCGCTTTTTCCAAACGGACGTGGCCAGGCTTTCGTGACTGGCCACAAACGCGGTACCCATTTGCACGGCCGAGGCTCCTAAGGTAAATGCCGCCGATATACTCTTACCGTCGCAAATTCCGCCTGAAGCTATCACCGGCTTATCAGTTATTGCTGCAATGGACGGAATCAAGGTCATTGAACCGATCAGTGGAGGGTCGTTCACATTCAAAAACGAGCCCCGGTGACCGCCCGCTTCGCTGCCCTGCGCTACGATCATATCGATACCTTTTTCATCCAGTATTTTGGCCTCTGCAACGCAGGTTGCTGTGCCGATAAGAATGGTGTTATTGGCCTTAAGTTTTCGGATGCTTTCATCATCTAATACCCCGAAAGTGAAACTTACGATTGGGATATTTTCAGCAATCAATACATCGATCAGGCTTTTGTAGGTGTTGAATTTGAGGGAAGCCGCGTTTTGTTCGTCAATGATCATACCATCTTCGGCACAAATTCTCCTAAAAAAGGCCTGCATGGTATCAAACTCGATCTCGTCAACGGAGTCAGGGATGTCATGTACGAAAAGGTTGACAGCAAATGGCTTCGACGTAAGGCTTTTCGTTTTGCGGATCAGCTCCAACACTCGCTCTGGCGGCAAAACACCAACAGGCAATGATCCAAGCCCACCGCCATTGGCCACTGCTGCTACCATTTCGGGCGTGCAGATACCCAGCATGGGGGCCTGGATTATGGGATATTCAATCTTTAATGTCTTACTGATTTTATCGGGCCATTTCATCATATTACGGCTGTTTCGACTTTCTCATCCTTGTACCCGCCGAACACTGCAAAGTTGAGGTTTTTGTAGATACAATCCACCTCGTTAAAACCAGCTTTTTCGAGCCAGTGTAATTGATCTTCCAGCGGGGCAAATTTGTCCAGCTTAGTGCGCTCAAATGCCTGCACAATAGCCTCATGATCAAGCCCTGAGTGCGAAACGGTTTCGCGCCACAGGTATTTGTATAAGCTGTCGAACAAAAGATTTTTGCCCTCTACCTGGTCGGCGTTAATGAAAAGGCCGCCGTCATTCAGCGCTTTATAGATGCTTTTGTAGAGTTTGATTTTATCCGCATCCTCCAGGTGGTGGATAGCCAGGCTCGAGATGATCAGGTCAAATTTACCCGGCAGTGGCTCTTTGGAAAAATCAAGCTCGAGAAATTCGACATTCGATTCGCCCTGGAAACGCTCACGGGCCACATCCAGCATCTGCGACGAAAAGTCGGTGAGCGTGAATTGCAGATCGGGATTTACTTCATAAATAAACTGGCTGAAAAGCCCTGTTCCGGCGCCGATATCCAGCACTTTTTTGGCGTGCGTGAGGCTTTTAACCAATGGCAGACATGCGGTATAAAAATCGTCAAAACAGGGGATCAGGAAACGGCGCTGCGAATCATATTTTTTGGAAACATGACCGAATTGTTCTTTAATGTCGTTCATAGATCGCTATAATTTGAAAATAACATAAATGGCCAAAAAAGGTTCAATTCTCCTTTTTTGAGCCTGATAAGCACTTTTAAGTGCCTTTACCAAATTTACCCTTTTTATAGCAAAATTTTAACCCTTTATTGCTTTACCGGCTGTGTTGGTTCGGGAATTACGAGATTCTTATTGAAGTTTGGGAATAGCTTGGGGATAATGTTGTAGGTACTTTGGTTGATGTCCAAAAAATACCAGAATTTGCCGCCGTCCCGCGAAACAGCCAGCAAATTGGCATTGAGCAGCATTTTGCCATTCGAACTGTTAAGCAGGGTGGTTTCAGGAACCAGGCAGTGTATTTCGGTGCCTGCCTTATAAAATTTTCCGGGCGAGCCAA